>NZ_JAZHYN010000026.1:0-49600 GCF_036576025.1 Methylocystis borbori
CCTGCGCTCTCGATGGCGGCGGTTTCGTCGCGCGTTTCTTCGGCCGTTTCGGCCGTTTCGGCGGCGACGGGCGCAGGCTCCGGCTCGACCGTCGGCGCTTCGACGGCGGCCGCCTCCGGTTCGACCGGCGCTTCAGGGGCAGACTCGGGCGCTTCGGCCGCGGGCTCCGCGGCAGCCGCCGCTTCGTCCGCCGCTTTAGGCGTCAGCGGCTCGGTCGACGCCGCGGGAACGAGCGCGGCGGTGATCGCCGGACCCGGCCGCTGGGTCGAGGCGTAGCCGAGCGATTTCAGGATGGAGGAGAAAGCTTCGCCGGAACAGCCGGTGAGCGAGGTCATCGCCACGGTGACGACGAAACCATCCTCGTCGGCCGCGCCGGGCGGCGGCTCGCCGACGCTTGCGCCCGGACGATAGGCGATGGCCGGGCGAATTAGGTCGGCGAGGCGCTCCAAAATATCGACGCGCACCACGCGCTCGCCGCAGGCGCGAAATCCGGCCGCGCGATAGAATCCCTTGGGGATCGAGGCGTCGGCCGCGAAAGAGGTGCGGCCCGAAGCCGCAAGATGCGGGACTTCCTCAAGCCCTTTTACATTTTCGAGCCCGCCGTGATGCAGCGCCCAGAGCAGCGCGGCGAGCGAGCGCGGCGCGGGCTTGAGCAGCGCCGGCAGATAAATGTGATAGGCGCCAAAGCGCACGCCGAGCTTGCGCAACGCGCCGCGATCCTCTTGCGTAAAGCCCTTGACTTCCTTGGCGACGCGGGCGCGGTCCAGCACGCCCAATTCTTCGGCGAGCTGGTAGGCGACGCCGCGCGTCACGCCCTCCAGCCCCTCGCCCTTTTCGAGCTGTTCCAGCGGCCCCAGCAGCTTCTTGACATGCTGCGCGAGCCACAGATCGAGACGCTGCTTCACCTTGTCGAGCGCGGCGCCGGCGAGCTGCTCGTCGGCGAGGACGCGGGTCGTCGGCGCGAGCGCGCCGGCGCCGGCGGCGATCTTGCCGACCGGCTCGCCGAGCCAGCGGATGACGCCGTCATTGCCCAGCGCGAAAGCGTCGTCGACGGCGTCGAACACCCGCGTCGCGCGCGCCTCGAATTCTCCCGCAAGCGCCTTTTGCGCCGCCGCGTTCAGCGCCTTCGCCGCTTCGGCGGACGCGCGGGGGTCGGGCGTGAAGCGAAATCCCTGGAGGCTTCCGACATGCTGGCCTTCGACCAGCACGTCGCCGGCGGCGTTGATTTCAGCTTCAAGCATCGCATTCTCTCTCAGGCGGCGCATCAGCACGCTGGTGCGACGATCGACGAAACGCTGCGTCAGGCGGTCGTGCAGCGCGTCGGATATGCTGTCCTCTACCCGACGCGCGACGCTCTGCCAATGCTCGGCGTCGTCGAGCCAGCCGGCGCGGTTGGCGATGAAGCTGATCGTGCGCACTTGCGCGAGGCGGCTCGCCAGCGTCGCGATGTCGCCGTCGACGCGGTCGACCGCGGCGATATGCTGCGCCATCCAGTCGGCGGCGATCCTGCCACGGCGCGCGATGAAAGCGAAGACGTCGAGCGCAAGCTCCGCATGGGCGGCGGGCGACGTCTTGCGATAGTCGGGAATCTGGCAGGCGTCCCAGAGCCGCGCGACGTCGGCGGGCGTCTTGGCGTTGCGGCGCGCCGACTCGTCGCGGCTCGCGGCTTCGAGGGCCAATTGGTCTTCCGCGACCGGGGCGCGCATGAAATTCGCCTCTTCCGGCCCGCGCTCCAATGAGCGCATCAGATCCTCGATCGAGGAAAAATCGAGTTCGCTGTTGCGCCATTGCAGCCGCGCGACCGGATCGAAGCGATGATCTTCCAGCGCTTCGATCAGCTCTTCCTCGAAGGGCGGGCAGCGGCCGGTGGCGCTGAAGAAGCCGTCGCTCATATGGCGCCCGGCCCGCCCGGCGATCTGGCCGAATTCGGCCGGCGTCAGGCGCCGGTAGCGCCAGCCGTCGAATTTCCGGTCAGAGGCGAAGGCGACGTGATCGACGTCGAGATTGAGGCCCATGCCGATGGCGTCGGTCGCGACGATATAGTCCACGTCGCCGGCCTGATAGAGTTCGACCTGGGCGTTGCGCGTGCGCGGCGAGAGCGCGCCGAGCACCACCGCCGCGCCTCCCCGCTGGCGCTTAACCCATTCGGCGATGGCGTAAACTTCCTCGGCGGAAAAGGCGACGATGGCCGTGCGGGGCGGCAGGCGCGAAATTTTCTTGTCGCCGGCGAAGGAAAGTTTCGAAAGGCGCGGGCGCGAATGGATGGGCGCGCCGGGGAACAGCTCCGCGATCAACGGCGCCATGGTCCCCGCCCCGATGAGCAGCGTCTCCTGTCTTCCGCGCCAATGCAGCAGCCGATCGGTAAAGACATGGCCGCGGTCGAGATCGGCGGCGAGCTGGATTTCGTCTATGGCGACGAAATCCGCCTCGACGTCGCGCGGCATGGCTTCGACGGTCGCGACCCAATAGGCCGGCGCGCGGGGCTTGATCTTCTCCTCGCCGGTGATGAGCGCGACATTTTCCGCGCCGACGCGCTGGGCGACGCGGTTATAGACCTCGCGCGCGAGCAGACGCAGCGGCAAGCCGATGACGCCGGAGGAAAAGGACAGCATCCGCTCGATGGCGTGATGGGTCTTTCCTGTATTGGTAGGGCCGAGCGACGCCGCGACCCCTGCGTCCGAACGCCTCGTGCGGACGGCGGCGCGGCGCGCCGGGAGGGACGGCGCGACTGTCATTTTCTTCTTTGCGGTCCTCGAGCGCTTCCCTGATCCCATGGATCATGTGATCGACAGGAATCGCTAAAAATCAAAATGTTGGAGCTGTCTCCCGTGGAACAAGGCCTGCAACTTTTTTTGGAACTTGCCCTCGTTCCATTGGGGCGGGAACGCGCGGCGCGCTCGCTGCGCCCGGCGCCCCTCCATCGTCTCATATCGAAACTTCGCGCCGGCCGCGACTTTACCTTCCGAACAGCTTGCGAACGAATCGCGCCCGAATCGCTGACTCGCGCGGAATCACGCTCTGTTCCATCAATATATAGGTGTTTATCGGATCGCTTGGCCAGAAGTTGGGTTTTTGACGCCGCGCGACGCGCCTTCAGGCGCCGCGTCGGCGAATCAAAAACGGACTCGAAACAGGGCCGCTGTCAACGGGTCGGCAAGGCGCTTATTGTTAAGCTTTGGGACCGACCGGGAACGCAACCGGCACGAATCGCTGATGCGCCCAGGTTAGCGATGCGTTCTTCAGCTTTCCGGGGCCGCGCCGCGCCCGCGCGGCGGCCGCCCTGCGAGGAGAAGCGGCGGCGAAAGCGCGCGAGCGTTAACGCGGCTTTCGCTTCTGGCGCGGATTGAAACGGGGAGCGGCGCGCCGCGAAACGGCAGTGGGGAGGTCTGCGACGGCTCCGGGCGCGACACATACGACAAAGAGGGTTAACGCAGGGCGGGATTCCCCGCGACGTGAAGACGCAGTTTCGTGGCGACGCGCATTGGGAAAGTTCTTCTTCGACGATATTCGCGTCGGTCAACGCGACGCGCGTCGGAACGGGATCATCGCTCGAGAGGGAATTTGGCTGGAGCGGGTGAAGGGAATCGAACCCTCGTATTCAGCTTGGAAGGCTGCTGCTCTACCATTGAGCTACACCCGCGCGCTCCGATTTCTATGCCAACCCGCGCGCCGCTTTGCAATGGGCGCGAAGCCGCCGCATTTCCTATTTGACAGCGGCGCGGGACCCCACTAACCGGAGCGCCCACAGTCTTTCATTTGGCGGGCGTTCCCACGCTGCTTTTTTCGAGGACCAACCGTGGCCAAACCCGAACTCGGCGCCAAACGCCAATGCCAGTCCTGCGGGACGAAATTCTACGATTTAAACAAGGATCCGATCGCCTGCCCCAAATGCGGCGCGATTTATCAGGTCGCCGCAGTGTCGCGCGCGGCGGGGCGCGTCGTCGAAGCGGAAGACACTGAAATCGAGAAGGAGAATCCCGATACTGTGTCGCTCGAGGAGGTCGAAGAGACGGAAAGCGTCGCTGAATCGATCGACGTCGAGGACGATGTCGAGATCGAAGCGGACGACGCCGACGACACTTTCCTCGAAGAAGAGGAAGGCGACGACGACGATGTTTCGGGCCTGATCGACGGCGACATCGAAAGCGACGAGGAAACCTGAAGCGCCTCGCGGCTCCGCCCAAATGCGGCCCGATCTCATGGAAAAGCCCGCCGCTGACCGATCAGCGGCGGGCTTTCTGCTTTACGGGAAAGCGCCCCGTCCGCCTTTATTTTGCGCGACGGCGGCGCTGTTGGCCGAGCCCCATCTGCTTGGCGAGATTGGAGCGCGCCTTGGCGTAATTGGGCGCGACCATCGGATAGTCGGCCGGCAGGCCCCATTTCTCGCGATAGTCTTCCGGCGAAAGGCCGTATTGCGTGCGCAAATGACGCTTGAGGGATTTGAATTTCTTCCCGTCCTCAAGGCAGACAATGAAATCGTTCGTCACCGAGCGCTTGACCGCAATGGCGGGCTTGGGCGGTTCGGAAGGCGCCGGGGCCACCCCCGAGCCGACGCGCAGCAGCGCGTTGTAGACTTCATTGATCAGGCTAGGCAACTCGCCCGCGGGCACCGAATTATTGCTCACATAAGCGGAGACGATATCGGCCGCGAGTTCGATATTGTTGGCTGCGTTCATAGGATTTGCTCACCACTTTCCGTTGAGATCAAAAGACAACCGACGCGTCCTTGCGCGAAAGCCCCGCAAGGGGGGCGCCCCCAATTCAATGCCTGCCCGAGCATGAGAATCATCAATGTGACGTTACTTGTGGATGACGTAACAGAATATTGAGGCTACAGCAAGAAATATTATCTAGTATTGCTTGATCCGAATTTTTAATAGTTGATCGTGGCGCTTCTTGGCCTTTCCGACCAAGATCACACATGTTTTCCTTTTTTTGACTGTTGTTCCCGGCTAGAAGCGCCGATTCGCGCTGCGACGGAGAGCCGCCATGACCGATTTCAGGGCCATTCGGATCGACAAGGACGACGGCGGCGCCCGCGCCGCCTATGTCGAAATGCGCGAGGCCGAACTCATGGAAGGCGACGTCGATCTCGACGTCGCTTTCTCGGCGATCAATTATAAGGACGGCCTCGCCGTCACCGGCAAAGCGCCTGTCGTGCGCCGCTTTCCGATGATTCCAGGGATCGATCTCGCCGGGCGCGTGACGCGCTCCGCCCACGCCGATTTCGCGCCGGGCGATCTTGTCGTCGCAACCGGCTGCGGGGTCGGCGAAGCGCATTTCGGCGGCTTCGCGCAAAAGGCGCGGCTTTCCGGCGATTGGCTTGTAAAACTACCGCCGGCGCTGACGCCCGCCCGCGCGATGGCGATCGGCACGGCGGGCGTGACGGCGATGTTCTGCCTGCTCGCGCTGGAGCGCCACGGCCTCACGCCCCGGGACGGCGACGCCGTCGTGACCGGCGCTTCCGGCGGCGTCGGCTCTTTTGCCGTGGCGCTTCTCGCCAGGGCCGGCTGGCGCATCGCCGCCGTCACCGGCCATCCGGCGGAAGCGGACTATCTGAAGCGCCTCGGCGCGGCGGACATTCTCGCGCGCGATGAATTTTCGGCGCCGGGCAGGCTTTTGCAAACGCAAAGATTCGCCGCGGGGGTCGACACCGTCGGCGGCGCGACGCTCGTCAATATCCTGGCGCAGACGCGCTTCGACGGCGCCATCGCCGCCTGCGGCAATGTCGCGGGTATGGAGTTCGCGGGGAGCGTCGCGCCTTTCATTCTGCGCGGCGTGTCGCTGCTCGGCGTCGAAAGCGTGCGTCCGCGCATGGCGCTGCGCCGCGCCGCCTGGGCGCGCCTCGCGCAGGACCTCGACGGCGACGCCATCGACGCCATGAGCGAGATCGTCTCCTTCGACCAGGCGCTCGAACGCGCCCGGGCGATCGTGACGGATAAAATCCGCGGCCGCGTCGTGATCGACCTGGGGCTGCGGCTTTAGGCCGCCGGCGCGAAGCGGCGGGTCCATGCCATATGAAGGAGCGTATCCTCGAACGCGGGGGCGCCATTCTCGACAAGGGGGCGCGTCTCGGGTCTAATGCGCCGACGATAAGCGCGCTCATGCGTCGGGATTCATGAGCGTCCCGGGGGCGGCTTTTGCGCGGTCTAGGGGGCAGATCGTTTAATAACAGAAATCCGCTCGCTCCCCGATCGGGACGAACAAGGGCAAAGGCGCATGAGTTCGGCTTTCACCAAGGAACAGGACGACGACAATCCGCGCGAAGATTTGCCCGACCGGCCGATCAGCCCGCATCGCAATCTGGTGACGCCCGAGGGCCTCCAGCAGATCGAGGCGGAACTCGCGCGCCTGCATGCGGAAATCGACCGGGCGACGGCGCAGGAGGACAAGCATGCGCTGGCGCTCGCGCAGCGCGATCTGCGCTATTGGATGGCGCGCCGCGCCAGCGCCGAGGTCATTCATCCAATCGCCGACCATTCGCACGTGCGCTTTGGCCATCATGTCGTCGTCGAACTCGACGACGGCGAGCGCCGCCGCTTCAAGCTCGTCGGCGAGGACGAGGCCGATCCCGCGAAAGGGCTCATTCCCTATGTCGCGCCGCTCGCCGTGGCGCTGATGGGAAAATCGGTGGGCGATAAGGCGGAGGTCATCCATCACAGCGCGCGGATCGTCGAGATCGCCTGACGCGGGATCGCCCAAAGCGCGCGTTTCCTATTGCGGGCCCCTCTTAGGGGCCATGGCGGTTTCGGGCGAAAACGCTTAAATTGCGCTCAGCTCCATGACCGATCTGTTTCAAGCCGCAAAGCTCGAAGAGGACGCCCCGCGCCCGCTCGCGGACCGGTTGCGTCCGACCCGACTCGACGAGATCGCCGGCCAGGATCATCTCCTCGGGGCGGACGGCGCGCTGACGCGGCTCATTCGCGCCGGCGCGCTCGGCTCGCTGGTCTTCTGGGGGCCGCCGGGCACCGGCAAGACCACGGTCGCGCGGCTGCTCGCGCATGAAACCAATCTCGTCTTCGTGCAGATTTCAGCGATCTTTTCCGGCGTCGCCGATTTGAAGAAGGTGTTCGAAGCGGCGCGCGCGCGCCGCGCGGCGGGCCAAGGCACGCTGCTCTTCGTCGATGAGATTCACCGCTTCAATCGCGCCCAGCAGGATTCCTTCCTCCCCGTCATGGAGGACGGCACGGTAACGCTCATCGGCGCGACGACCGAAAATCCCTCCTTCGAGCTCAACGCCGCGCTGCTGTCGCGAGCGCGGGTGATGACCTTCAAAGCGCTCGACGAAGCGGCGCTCGAAAAGCTCCTGGCGCGCGCCGAACAGGCCGAGGGCCGGCCGCTGCCGCTCGACGCCGACGCGCGCGCCGCGCTCATCGCCATGTCCGACGGCGACGGACGCGCGGCGCTGACGCTTGCGGAAGAAATCTGGCGCGCCGCCAAGCCCGGCGAAACATTCGACCGCGCCGGACTCGTCGAGGTGACGCAGCGCCGCGCGCCGATCTACGACAAAGCGCAGGAGGGCCATTACAATCTCATCAGCGCGCTGCATAAGAGCGTGCGCGGCTCGGACCCGGATGCGGCGCTCTATTATCTCGCGCGCATGCTCGTCGCCGGCGAAGACCCATTGTTTCTCGCGCGGCGCATCGTGCGCATGGCGGTCGAGGACATCGGCCTCGCCGATCCGCAGGCGCTCGTCGTCGCCAACGCCGCCAAGGACGCCTATGATTTTCTGGGCAGCCCGGAGGGCGAACTCGCGCTGGCGCAAGCCCTGATCTATGTCGCCACCGCGCCCAAATCCAACGCCGCCTATGTCGCCTTCCAGAGGGCGCGGCGGCTCGCCGTGGACAAGGGCTCGCTCATGCCGCCCAAGATCATCCTCAACGCGCCGACGAAAATGATGCGCGAGGAAGGCTATGGCGAGGGCTATGAATATGACCACGACGCGCCCGAAGCTTTCTCCGGCCAAAATTACTGGCCGGATTCGTTGAAAGCGCAAAAACTCTACCGCCCCGTCGAGCGCGGTTTCGAGCGCGAAATCGCTAAGCGACTGGATTATTGGGAGCGGCTGCGCAAGGAGCGCCGGGATTCATAGAATTTCTTGCGTCGCAACATAAAATCCTGAGACTTTTTCGGCTGTTGCCGAATTGTCACGCCTGTCTATAAAAGCGCCCGCCAGCGCCTAAAACGGCGGCGTTTCGATTGACCCTCGCGATGATTAGAACGTAATCCTTCATCCTATCGGCGCGATGTCGCAGGCGCGACGATCCAGCTTTTAAAGGATCGTGGAGCGACGCAGGCCGCAGGAATTGGATTTTTAAAAAGAGGGCGTCACCCATGACCAAATTGCCTCTCGCCGCTGGCTTCGCCTTGGCGCTCGCCGGATCCGCGTTCGCCGCCGACCTTCCCAGCTATAAGGCTCCTCCGCCGCCTCCGCCTCCGCCGCCCTTCACCTGGACCGGCCTCTATGGCGGCGTGAACGTCGGCTACGGCTTCAACGCCGGCGGGTCGACGGTCGGTTCGCAGATCTTCCGCAACGGCACCGCCGTTCCCACCGCCTTTCAAATCGGCGGTCCGTCTTGGTGGCTGGACAACAATATCCATGGCGTGACCGGCGGCGGCCAGGCCGGCTACAATTATCAGTTCAACCCGTGGTTCGTCGTGGGCGCCGAGTTCGATATCCAGGCCTCCGACATCCACGGCAACGTCAGCGGCGTCAGCGGCTTCCCGGCGGCGGGCGGCTTCAACCCCTATGTCGGCACGATCAACTCCGCCCAGCACGTCGATTGGTGGGGCACGGTTCGCGGCCGCCTCGGCGTGACCCTCCCCTCCTGGTCGAATCTGATGGTCTACGGCACCGGCGGTTTCGCCTATGGCGCCGTCAACAACACTTACGGCTATGGGGCCTTCGTGCCGCCGATCGGCACGCCCGGCGCCGCAGTCGCCAATGGCGTCTACGACAACACCAAGACGGGTTGGACCGCGGGCGGCGGCGTCGAGTGGACGCCTCTCTCCTTCCCGTCCTGGTCGCTCAAGGCCGAATATCTCTATGTCGACCTTGGCTCCAGCACGGTTGCGGCGCTCGGCGTCGGCGTGCCGACTGGCTTTGTCGCGGCCGCCGCCAATCGCACGCAGACCCGCTTCCAGGTGGTCCGCGCCGGCGTCAACTGGCACTTCAATCCTTTCGCGACGGCGCCGGTTCTGGCGAAATACTGAAACCCGACGCCCGAAGACGCGACGCGAAAGCCCGGCTCCCGCAGCCGGGCTTTTTCTTTGGCCGCGGCGGCTTTCCGCGTCGCCGCGCCGTTCAGGCGCATGACCGCGCGGCGATGACATCGGCGCAAGTTCTTAAAAAAGTCGACGGACTTTTTCGATCAGAACTTGCGCCAGCTTATTAATTTGGCGCGATTTCTTATCGATCGGACGATTCCGTCCGATCGGAAAGCGCGCTAGAAAGGGAATCAATGGCGGGCGCGCCTTTGTCCCCATCTTCGGCGCGCCCGCCATTGGCTCGAGCGGCGCGCGGGTGATAGGCCTTCCTGACCGCTCGTCACGGAGCCGATTCACGCCGATCATGATCCGCAAAAGGTTCGCCCTCATCCTCGTCATCGTCGCGAGCCTTGCGGTCGGGGCGACTCTCCCCGCCGTCTTCGAGTCGATGCGCGGCCGTTTTGCGCCTACGGAGAAGGAAGGCGACGGGGCGCCCGCCTCGGACGCGCTCGTCAAGCTGACGCAAGAGCAGATCGACGCCGAGAAGATCGAGACCGCGACGGTCGGACCCGGCGTCATCGCCCGCCGCATCACGGCGCCCGCCGCCGTCAAGCCCGACCCCGACCGGATCGGCCGCGTCGCGGCGAAAGTCGCCGGCGTCGTCGCGGAGTTGCGCAAACGGCTTGGAGACAAGGTCGCGCGCGACGAAGTCGTCGCCGTGATCGACTCCCGCGAAGTCGCCGACGCCAAGAGCGAATATCTCGCGGCGATGGTGAACTACGATCTCCAGAGCGCCCTCTTTCAACGGGAAAAGGGGCTGTTCGAGAAAAAGATCACCGCCGAGCAGCTTTTCCTGAAGGCGAAGACGACCTTCGCCGAAGCGAAATTGAAGCTCGATCTCGCGCGCCAGAAGCTCGCCGCGCTCGATATGAGCGAAGAGGAGATCGCCGCCCTGCCGTCGCAGCCGATCGCCGCGCTGCGCCGCAAGGAGATTCATTCGCCCCTCGCCGGCCGCGTCATCGAGCGTCTCGTCAGCGTCGGCCAGCCCGTGGGCGGAGAAGGCCAGGCGAAGGAGCTCTATGTGATCTCCGACCTGTCCGTCGTCGAACTGGAGATCGCCGTCCCCGCCGCCGATCTCGGCCTGTTGCGCGACGGACAGGCGGTGAAGGTTCAAAACGCCGAAGGGCAAGTATTCGAAGGCAAGATTTCTTACGTCAACGCCATGATCACCCGCGAGACGCGTTCAGGGAATGTGCTGGCGACTTTCGCCAATCCCGATTTTACGCTGCGCCCGGGAAGCCTCGTCGAGGCCGAAATCAGCCTGAAGGAAACGCCGGCGCGCATCAGGATTCCCCGCGCCGCGACGATGATCATCGAGGGAAAGCCCGTCGTCTTCGTTCGCACGCCGGACGGCTTCGTGAAGCGCGAGGTGACGCTGGGCGGGGTCGACGACGCTTTCGTCGAGGTCGTCTCGGGTCTTAGCCCGGGAGAAACGATCGCCGTCTCCAATGTCTTCCTGCTCAAGGCGGAGCTTGGAAGACTCAGCATTCCGGCCGAATGATGCATAGGGCGCGCTACGAAATAGCGGGATGCGGCTTTTCGCGTAACGCGCGCTCTCAACTTTTGGAGTCGATCACATTATCCGCATTTGGGCGATTCCGCCCGGATGCGGCGTGATCGAGCGGCGGACGGCGTTCATGATCAAGAATCTCATCGATTTCTCGGTCCGCGCCCGCTGGCTTGTCGTCCTGTTGACGGCGCTCGTCGCCGCCGTCGGCGTCTGGTCGCTGATGCGTCTGCCGATCGACGCCGTGCCGGACATCACCAACAATCAAGTGCAGATCAACGCTCTCGGGCCCGCCTTCTCCGTTTTCGAAATGGAAAAGCAGGTCGCCTATCCGATCGAAAGCGCCATCGCCGGCATTCCGGGACTCGAATACACCCGCTCGCTGTCGCGCAACGGCTTCGCCCAAGTGACGGCGGTATTCGCCGACAAGGTCGATATTTATTTCGCGCGCCAACAGGTGGCGGAGCGGCTGATGCGCGCCAAGGAGTATTTTCCGCCGGGCGTCGACACCTTCCTCGGGCCGGTCGCCACGGGTCTGTCGGAAATTTACATGTGGTCGGTCTCATATGCGCCCCGTCGGGGCGGCGAGCCGACGGTCGACGGCGAACCCGGGTGGCAGAGCAATGGCGACTATCTGACGCCGGAAGGCCATAGGCTGCGCACGGCGCTTGAAAGGACGGCCTATCTGCGCACGGTGCAGGACTGGATCATAAAGCCGCAATTGCGCACCGTGCCCGGCGTCGCCGGCGTCGACTCGCTGGGCGGCTATGTGAAGGAATATCACGTCCAGCCGGACCCCGCGAAAATCTTCGCGCTCGGCCTCTCCTTCGCCGATCTCGCCGACTTGATCGCGCGCAATAATATCAGCCGCGGCGCGGGATATGTGGAGCGCAACGGCGAGGGCCTCGTCGTGCGCAGCTCCGGGCGACTCGAGTCGATCGAGGACATCGCCAAAGTCGTCGTGACGACGCGCGGCGGCACGCCGGTGCGGGTCGAGGACATCGCCGACGTCGGCGTCGGCCGGGAATTGCGCGTCGGCAGCGCCAGCATGAACGGCGAAGAGGTTGTGATCGGCACGGCGCTCATGCTGATCGGCGCGAACAGCCGCGAAGTCTCGCGCGCGGTCGACGCCAAAATGGCGGAAGTCCGCAAGGCGCTGCCGCCGGGCGTCGACGTGCGCACGATCTTGGACCGCACGCTGCTCGTCAACGCCACGATCAAGACCGTCGCCGCCAATCTCCTCGAAGGCGCCGCGCTCGTCGTTCTCGTGCTTTTCTTCATGCTCAACAATTTCCGCGCCGCGCTCGTGACGGCGGCGGTCATACCTTTGACGATGCTTCTGCTGGGCATCGGCATGTATGTCGGCAAGATCAGCGCCAATCTGATGAGTCTCGGCGCGCTCGATTTCGGCCTGATCGCCGACGGCGCCGTCATCGTCACGGAAAACTGCCTGCGCCGTCTCGGCGAGCGGCAGAACGCCCTCGGCCGCACCCTTACGCTCGAAGAACGCCTGAAGACCGTCGTCGATTCCGCCGTCGAGATGCGACGCCCGACAGTCTACGGACAAATGATCATCATTCTCGTCTATGTGCCGATCCTCACCTTTTCGGGCGTCGAGGGGAAGATGTTTCACCCGATGGCGATCACCGTCATTCTGGCGCTCGTCTCGGAATTCATCCTGTCGCTCACCTTTTTCCCCGCGGCGATCGCGATCTTCCTTTCCGGCTCCGTGCGCGAGTCCGACAATGAGATCATGCTGGCGCTCAAACGCTTCTACGAGCCCATGCTGAAATGGGCGATCGCCTCGCCCATAAAGCCGATCGCGATGGGCGTCGGCGCCTTCGCCTTCGCCGCGCTCCTTTACATGACCCTGGGAGAGGAGTTCGTTCCGACGCTCGACGAGAAAAACATCGCCATGCAGGCGAACCGCATCCCGAGCGCGTCGCTCACCCAGGCGCAGCAGATGCAATTCGAAATCGAAAGGGCGCTGCGCAGTTTTCCCGAAGTCGACTACGTCTTCTCGAAGACCGGCACGGCCGAGATCGCCACCGATCCCATGCCGCCCAATTTGACCGATACTTTCATCATGCTGAAGCCGCAGGACAAATGGCCGGACCCCAAGCTTCCGAAAGCGGAGCTTATCGAGAAGATGAAGGCGAAACTGTCGCTCCTGCCCGGCAACGCCTATGAGTTCAGCCAGCCGATCCAATTGCGCTTCAACGAATTGCTCGCCGGGGTGCGCGGCGACATCGCCGTCAAAGTATTCGGCGAGGATTTCAACGTGACGCTGAAAGCCGCCAACCAGATCGCCGGCATCCTCAACTCCGTGCCGGGCGCGACGGACGTAAAGGTGGAGCAGGTCGTCGGCCTGCCGCAGCTCGACATATCCGTCGACAAGGGCGCGATCGCGCGTTTCGGACTCAGCGTCGGCGCCGTGCAGGACGTGATCGGCGCGGCGATCGGCGGCCAGAAGGCGGGCGTCGTGTTCGAGGGCGATCGCCGCTTTCCCATCGTCGTGCGCCTGCAGGACAATTTGCGCGAGGACGCGCAGGCGCTCGAAACCATTCCCGTCGCCCTGCCGACGCGGGCGTCGGAGGCGACGTCGGTCGTTCTGCTCAAACAGGTGGCTAAATTCTCCATCGTCGAAGGGCAGAACCAGATTTCGCGCGAGAACGGCAATCGACGCGTCGTCGTCAGCGCCAATGTGCGCGGACGCGACATCGTCTCCGTCGTCAATGAGGCGCGCGCGAAAATCGAGGCGAAGGTCGCTCTGCCGCCGGGCTATTGGATCGTCTGGGGCGGCCAGTTCGAAAATCTCGCCGCCGCGCGCGAGCGCCTCATGATCGTCGTCCCGCTCTGTTTCTTCCTCATCTTCCTGCTGCTCTATTCGGCGCTCGGCTCGCCGCGCGACGCGGCGCTCGTCTTCACCGCCGTGCCGCTCGCGCTCTCGGGCGGCGTCGCGGCGTTATGGCTGCGCGGCATGCCCATGTCGGTCTCCGCCGCCGTGGGCTTCATCGCGCTCTCCGGCGTCGCCGTCCTCAATGGTCTCGTCATGCGCTCCTACATGCATCAACTCATGGCGAGCGGCGTGCCGGAGAGTCAGGCGATCTTCCAGGGCGCGATGACGCGGCTGCGGCCCGTGGTGATGACGGCGCTCGTCGCCTCGCTCGGCTTTTTGCCCATGGCGCTCGCGACATCGACGGGCGCCGAAGTGCAAAGGCCGATCGCGACCGTCGTCATCGGCGGCCTTATCAGCGCCACGCTTCTGACGCTGGTGATCCTGCCCGCGCTTTACACATTGTTGGGCGGCGCGCGCGATCGCGAAATCGCGAAATCAAGCGGGGGCTGAAGAGGTGAGTCGGCGCCGCATCCTCCTGCTCCTGGTTTGCCTTGTCGCCAACGCCGAGGCGGCGCGCGGCGAAACCATGACGGGCGCGATGCGCCGCGCCTATGCGGCCAATCCGACCCTCAACGCCGGTCGCGCGAAGTTGCGGGCGATCGACGAATTCGTCCCGCAAGCGCAAGCCGGCTTGCGGCCGCGCGTTTCGGCCGACGGCTATATCGGCGCGCAGCGGAATCGCCTGATTACCCAGCAGCGCGACGTTTATCTCGACGACCCCACCAGGGACGACCGTTCGAAGAGCATTCAAAACGGCGGCAGCATGCCGCGCGCCGGGGTCCTGTCCGTCGAGCAACCGATCTTCGACGGCTTCAAGACGCAAAATCAGACGCGCGCGGCGGAATCGGGCGTCTTCGCCGGGCGCGAGCGGCTGCGCCTCACCGAGCAGCGCGTGCTCTTCGACGCCGTGTCGGCCTATATGAGCGTGTTGCGCGACACGGCGGTGCTGAAATTGCAGGAGAACAATATCGCCGTTCTCGCTGAGCAATTACGCCAGACGCGCGAACGCTATCTTGCCGGACAGATCACGCTCACCGACATCGCTCAGGCGGAAGCGCGGCTCGCCGGCGGCAAATCGCTCGCAAGCGCGGCGCGCGCCGCGCTCGACGCGAGCATCGGCGTCTATCGCCAGACGATCGGCGTCGAGCCGACGAAGCTCGCGCCCGGCGCGCCGGTCGACAGGCTCCTGCCGAAAACGCGCGAGGAGGCCGAGCGCATCGCGCTCGGCGAACATCCCTTCATCCTCGCCGCGCTGCATGACGCCGACGCCGCCGACCTCGACATCAAGGCGCTCGAAGCCGAATTCCTGCCGAAATTCTCCATCGTCGGCGATATTTTCTCGCAGACGGATTACACCGGCATCGGCAATCGCAACATCGGCGCGATGGTGGGAGGACGCCTGAACGTGCCGATCTATGAAGGCGGCATGACGTCCTCGCGCGTGCGCCAGGCGAAGGAGACGGCCGGGCAGCGGCGGTTCGACGCCGATGTCGCGCGCGCGGAAGTCCAGGCGCTGGTGCGCGCCTATTGGGGCGCGCTGCAGGCGGCGAAAACGCAGATCGCCGCCGCGCAAACGCAGATCGCCGCGGCGGAGCGCGCGCTTTACGGCGTGCGCGAAGAGGCGAAAGCCGGCTTGCGCACGACGCTCGACATTCTCAATGCGCAGCAGGAGCTGCTCAATGCGCGCATTGGCCTCATTGCGGCGCAGCGCGAACGCGTCGTCGCCTCCTACGCCATGCTCGCCGCCATGGGCCGCCTGTCGACGGCCTCGCTCGGTCTCGACGAGGCCGTCTACGATCCCGCGCTGCACTTCGAGCAGGTCAAGGATTCTTGGGGCGGCCCGACGACGCCCGATGGCCGATAGGCTTTTCCGCCATGCGATCGATGCGCAAGACCTGCCCGGCGGCCGATGCTATAAGAAGCGCAATGAAGAAGACGCGCGCTCGAAAGCGCGACCGTCTCAAATCATATGAGAGGAGAGGACATCATGCGAGGCGCGACCATCAGGGTTCTTGTCGTAACGGCGGCTGCGACGCTTTTCGCCGCGGGATCGGCGCAGGCCTATTGTTTGTTCCGTTGCGATCCGACCGAGGACCACGCCCGGCAGATTTTAGAAAATCTCTTAAAGCAGCGTTTCGACAAGCCGGGGAAGATTGTCGAATTCAAACAGACGATGAGCGAGCGTCTCGAGATGCACGCCACCGGCGAAAAGGGCTATGAGATTTTCTTCAATGCGCGGGTCGAATTTCCCGAGGGCGCCAATCTCGAGTGCAAGCCCGACGCCGCCGGCGCCGTTCCCGAAGGGTGCTCGCCCAGCAAGCATTATGTGACGGCTCCGCGCAGCTCCGATCCCAAAGGCAAACAATATATCGCGCCCGGGTCGACGGTTCTGTTCGACGAAGAATACCGCTTCTACGAAGACCCGAAAGGCTGGAAGGGTCCGGACGGCAACGTCTATTCCCAGTAACGCGATCCAGCGTTATTGCGGCCGTTGCGCCAAGCGCGCGTCGGGAATGACGCGCTAGGGCGAAGGGATCAACCGGGTCCTCATCGCGCAAAAATTAGGGGCGCGCATGGAGTGCGCGCCCGTGTGATCGGCCCTGCCTGAGGGAAGGCTTGGCGTTTTATTCCTTGGTGTTCTGCGGGCAACCGCAGGCGGCGTCACAGGCCTTCTTATTGGCGAGGACTTCAACCTGGTTGGCGCCGTAATTCATCTTGCGGGCGAGGTACTCGTCATCGCACTTTTCCGCGCATTTCGCCTGCTTGTCTTCGTCCGCCTTATGGACGTCGCAGTCCGCGAAAGCCGGGCTAACCATGCCGACGACGAGAGCCGCCGCCGTCACAATAGCGAATTTCCTCATTTGGCGTTTCCTTTAGTTGCCCATGCCGGGCGATTGGACTTCGCTTGCGCTCGACCCCTCCCGCCTAAAACAGCAACGGCCTCACTAAACGCGACAAGCGCGCCGGACGATGTCGTATGTGGCCCCCAGTGTCAATTGCGTGTCAATAACCTTTTCGCGGCGCCAAACCTTTGCTTTGCGCGGCGCCCTTGCGGAAAGAGCCTCATGATTATGCAGGCTTGCCTTAACAAAAGGCCTGAAGCGCCGAAAGCGGGCGCGACTTTTACGCCCCTTGACGGCGACGCTTGCGCGTCTTCACGCAGCGCCGCCAAACGAAAGGGCGCGCAATGAATGCGCGCCCCTGCAAATTTAAGAGCAAGACCGCTTGAGACGGCATCGCACGGCGGCCCCGCCTCAAACGCGAATTTTGCTTTGTCTTTTTAAATTGGAGCGAGAGTCGCGTTCTGGATCGCAAGCGCGGAGCGTTTCCATCGAGAACGATCTCGCTTAAAGGCCCTTCGAGTTCTCGGGGCAGCCGCACGCCGCGTCGCAAGCCTTCTTGGCGGATTTGACTTTCCCCATGTCGGCCGTCCAGCCTTGCTGGTCCTTAAGATAGGCGTCTTCGCACTTGCTGGCGCAAACCGCTTGATCGTCATCCTTATGCGTATCGCAGCTGATGCGCGTCGCCTGGCTCGGCGCGCGCACGCCAACGGATCCATCCAACGCATAAGACGGCGCGGTCGTCGCCATGAAAAAGCCAGCGACGATCGCCAGAGCATATTTATTCATTTGTGCGTTTCCTCTTCTTCGCGTCCTAAGTTTATTGTTTTTGTCTTCGCGCCGTCCCGAACGCCCATAGCCTTCAATGGCTGCGACTCGGAATCCAGCCCGAAGCGTTTTACGCTGTCGGAGGAATCTTTAGGAGTCAATCGCTTTTCTTTAGCCTTCAAGGGGCAAGTTGTCGCAATACATAGGGGAGGATGCCGCCGTTTTTGAAGTATTCCAGTTCGTCTAACGTATCGATCCGCACGAGCAATGGCGCGGTCTTCGCCGAGCCGTCGCGAAAGACGATGGATGCGACGAGCGTCTGGCGCGGCGCAAGTCCGTCGCGCAATCCGTGGATGGTGACGACCTCGTCTCCAACGAGTCCAAGCGTCTCCCAACCCGTTCCTTCCGCGAAGGTGAGCGGCAGCACGCCCATGCCGACGAGATTGGAGCGATGGATGCGCTCGAAGCTCTTGGCGATCACCGCGCGCACGCCGAGAAGCGCCGCGCCTTTCGCCGCCCAGTCGCGCGACGAGCCATTGCCATATTCGGCGCCGGCGAAAACGACGAGGGGCGCGCCCTCGCGCCCATAGCGCATCGCGGCGTCATAGATCGACAGCGTCTCGCCGCCGGGATAATGCTTCGTCAGTCCGCCTTCGGGAACGACGCCCTCGGCGTCCCTCATCATGTAATTCTTGATGCGGATATTGGCGAAGGTCCCGCGCATCATCACTTCGTGATTGCCGCGCCGCGTGCCGTATTGATTGAAGTCGGCCTGCGCGACGCCGTGATCGAGCAGCCATTTGCCCGCAGGCGAGGCCGCCTTGATGGAGCCGGCCGGCGAAATATGATCGGTCGTGATCTTGTCGCCAAAGAGCGCGAGCACGCGCGCGCCGACGATGTCGTCGATAGGCTTCGGCGCTTTCGTGAGCCCGACGAAATAGGGCGGATCGCGCACATAGGTCGACTGGGCGTCCCAATTATAGGTCTCGCCGCCCGGCGCCTCGACCGCGCGCCAATGTTCGTCGCCCGCAAACACATTGGCGTAGGTCTCGCGAAAGAGAATGCGCGTGACATAGTTGCGAATGAAGGTCCCGATCTCTTCGTTCGAGGGCCAGATGTCGCGCAGATAGACGGGCGCGCCCGCGCTATCATGCCCGAGCGGCTCGCTCGCAAGATCGATCGCCACCGTGCCGGCGAGCGCGAAGGCGACGACGAGCGGCGGCGAGGCGAGATAATTGGCCTGCACGTCGGGATTGACGCGCCCCTCGAAATTGCGGTTGCCGGAGAGCACGGAGGCCGCGACGAGATCATGCGCGTTGATCGTTTTCGAAACCGCCGCGGGCAGAGGACCGGAATTGCCGATGCAGGTGGTGCAGCCAAAGCCGACGAGATTGAAGCCCAGATCGTCGAGCGATTTTTGCAATCCGGATTTGGCGAGATATTGCGCGACGACCTGACTGCCGGGCGCGAGCGAGGTTTTCACCCAGGGTTTGACCTTGAGGCCGCGCGCCAGCGCATTGCGCGCGAGCAGCGCCGCGCCGATCAGGACGCTGGGGTTCGAGGTGTTGGTGCAAGAGGTGATCGCGGCGATGACGACGTCGCCATGGCCGAGATCGTAAGTCTCGCCCTCGACCTTATGGCGCGGCCCGAGCCCGCCCTCTTTCTTATATTCGCCAGCGAGCGCGCTTGCGAACGCCGCGCCCACATCGCCGAGCGGCACGCGCCCTTCGGGACGCTTCGGCCCAGCGACCGAAGGCGTCACTTCGCCAAGATCGAGCGCCAGCGTGTCGGTGAATTCGGGATCGGGAGAATCCGCTTCGCGCAGCAAACCCTGGGCGCGCGCATAGGATTCGATCAACGCGATACGATCCTCCGTGCGGCCCGAGGTATTGAGATAGGCGAGCGTCTCCTTGTCGATCGGGAAGAAGCCGCAGGTCGCGCCATATTCGGGCGCCATATTGGCGATGGTGGCGCGGTCGGCGAGACTCATATGATTGAGGCCCTCGCCGTAGAATTCGACGAATTTTCCGACGACGCCCTTCTTGCGCAACATTTGCGTCACGGTCAGCACGAGGTCCGTCGCCGTCACGCCCTCCTTTGGCGCGCCGGTGAGCTTGAAGCCGATCACCTCCGGCGCCAGCATCGACAAGGGCTGGCCGAGCATCGCCGCTTCCGCCTCGATGCCGCCGACGCCCCAGCCCAGAACCGAGAGGCCGTTGATCATGGTGGTGTGCGAATCCGTGCCGACGACCGTATCGGGATAGGCGACCTCGAGAGTCTTGCCGCCGATGCGCTCCATGCGCGTCCAAACGGTTTGCGCCAGATATTCGAGATTGACCTGATGGCAGATGCCGGTGCCAGGCGGCACGACGCGAAAATTGTCGAAGGCCGACTGGCCCCATTTCAGGAAGCGGTAGCGCTCGCCATTGCGCTGATATTCGAGTTCGACATTGCGCGCGAACGCCTGCGGCGTGCCGAAACTGTCGACGATGACCGAATGGTCGATGACGAGATCGACCGGCACGAGCGGATTGATCTTTTGAGCGGTCCCGCCAAGCGCGACGACGGCGTCGCGCATCGCCGCAAGATCGACGACCGCCGGCACGCCGGTGAAATCCTGCATCAGCAGGCGCGCCGGACGGAACACGATTTCCCGTTCGGTCTTGCCTTTCTCGACGAGCCATTTGGCGAAGGTCTCGATCGTCTCCTTGGTGACCGAGCGTCCGTCCTCGTTGCGCAGCAGATTTTCGAGAACGACCTTGAGCGAATAGGGCAGGCGCGAGACGCCCGCGAGCCCGTTCGCCTCCGCCGCCTTCAAGGAGAAATAGCTGTAAGTCCGGTCCCCTACGACAAGCTCTTGGCGGGCGGAGAAACTGTCGAGAGAAGCCATGGAGACATCCTTGCGGCGAGAGGGGCGCGGTCTGGAAGCTTTCTAGAAAATTCCGCCGCTGAGACAAATAGAAAAGACGCGCCAAATGGCGAGCGCGCTGGAGCATGTTCGTGAATCGATGATTGACGCATAGGCTCCGGCATTATGATTGGCGCGATTTCCTATCGATCGGACAGCTCCCTCTGAGCGCTAGCGCGACGCTCGGTGCGCAGGGGCCGCTCCTCCATCCGGGCCATAAAGAAGAAGGCGAGGCCGACGCAGAGGGCGAGGGCGAAAAAGACATAGCGAAAGCTCGCCGCGAGCGAAGCGGCGTCGACGCCCGGCTTCAAATCCGCCAATAGCTCCGCCCTTCCGCCGCCGAGCGCGAGCGCCGCGAAAAGCGCGACCATGGCCGAAGCCCAAAGCTGGCGAAAGAACTGCATGGACGCCGTCGCCGTGCCGAGATCGCGGGCGTCGACGGCGTTCTGCACCGAGACGGTCGCGACCGGCAGCATGGCGCCGACGCCGAAGGTGACCACGGTGAGAAGCGCATTGAGGGCGAGAAGCGAACGCGCCCCGTCTTCCCCCATCATAAGGGCGGCGCCGAGGGCGGCGAGCGTCGCAAATCCAAGCGAAACGAGCGGCGCGAGCTTGTAATGTTTGAGATAGGGCATGAGTCGCCCCGCAAGCGTCGCGCCGGCGACCGTGCCGACCATCAACGGAATGAGCGCGAGCCCCGAGTCCCGCGCGTTCATGCCGGCGCAGGCCTCGTAATAGATCGGCATGACGACGGAAAGGCCAACGAAGGCGCCGAGCCCCATCGAGCTTGCCAGAATGGCGTTGCGCACGATCGCCAGCCCGAAAATGCGCGGGGGAATCAAAGGCTCGGCGGCGCGCGCCGTGCGCCAGGCGAAGAGCGCCCAGGCGAGGCAGGCGGCGCCGATGAGCCCGAGAATCGGCGCCGAGCGCCAGGGATAGCGCACCCCGCCCCAGCCGAGCGCCAGCACCGTTAGGCCGGAGGCGAAAATAAGCGCTGCGGCGCTCAGATAATCGACGCGATGCGGATGGCGGCGCTCCGGCAGCCGCTTGAGCCTGGCGTTGACGATGACGAACGCCGCAAGCCCGAGCGGGAGATTGATCCAGAAAATCAACCTCCAGCTCCAATATTGCGCAAAAAGCCCGCCGAGCGCCGGTCCGGCGATGCTCGAAACGACGAAAACCGCGGCGAAATAGGATTGGTAGCGGCCGCGCTCGCGCGGCGAGACGAGATCGGCGACGACCGTCTGGGCGAGCGCGATCAATCCCCCGCCGCCGAGGCCCTGAACGGCGCGCGAGATCGCCAGCGCCGTCATGCTGGGCGCGAGGGCGCAGGCGACGGAGCCCACGACGAAGGTCGCGACGCCGATCAGAATGACGCGGCGACGCCCATGGACGTCGGCGAATTTGCCATAGAGCGGCGTCACCACCGTCGCGGCGACGAGATAGGCGGTGACGATCCAGGGCAGGTCCCCGGCGTCGCCGAGCTCCGCCGCGATCGTCGGCAAGGCGGCGACGACGATCGTCTGGTCGAGCGCCGACAGCAGCATGGCGAGGCCGAGGCCGACCATCACCTGCCGAAGCTCGGCGGGACTGTATTGCTGACTGTCTTGAAGCGGCATCTGGACGGCGGTTATCCGGAAGATGGCGCTTAACTACCGCGTCGCGGCGCTCGGGGAAACCTTATTGTGCGGCGCAAATAACGCGCAGCAGGGCGGCGGCGTCCTCAATATCGCCGAGCGCCGGATCGCTCAGGCTCAAGGGACGCTCGCGGGCGAGACGGCGCAGCGCCGCCTCTGGAGCGACGGCGCGAGGGGCGATCCCGCGCCTTTTGGCGATGGCGCGGCGCTCGGCCTGCAGCGCCCGCAGCAGCCGAGCCTCCTCGATGGTAAGCGCGGGCTCCTGAGTTTCCGGAGGCGGCGGCGCTTCGACTGGCGCGGCGGCGACGCCGGCGTCGACCCCTTCTTCCCGCTCATGAGCGGGGCCGTCTCGCGCAACATGGGCGAAAGAGGCTCCCAGCGCCGCCCGCCAGCCAAGCGTCAAGGCGCCGAGACGGCCGGGCCAGGCCAGCGGCCCGCCCCGGCAATGGTCGCATTTTCCGCAAGGGGCGCTGTCCTCGCCGAATTCCCCCAGCAGGCGCTTGAACCGACAGCCGGAAGTCGCGGCGAGCCGCGCCATCGCCCTGCGGCGGGCGTAATCGCCCTCCGCCGCCTCGTCGGCGAGCGCCGCCCCGGGCGCGCGCCAGCGCAGTGCGAGTTCGGCCGGAGAGAACAGCGTCAGCGCCCGCGCCGGCAGTCCGTCGCGGCCGGCGCGGCCGATCTCCTGATAATAGCCCTCGACCGAAGTCGGGAGATCCGCATGGACGATGAAGCGCACATTGGGCTTGTCGACGCCCATGCCGAAGGCGATGGTTGCGACCATGACGACGCCGTCCCGCGCGAAGAACGCGTCCTGATGGGCGGCGCGCGTCCCGCTATCGAGGCCGGCGTGATAGGCGAGCGCGTCGAGGCCAAGCCGGGCAAGCTCGCGCGCGAGCCGGTCCGCCCCGTTCCGCGAATTGCAATAGACGACCCCGCTTTCCCCGGCCCTTCCGGCGAAATCCATGATCTGCCGCAGGCCCGGGCGCTTTCGCGCGAAAGCGAGCGAAAGATTGGGGCGCGCGAAGGAGCGCAGAAAAACGAGCGGCGTCCGCGAGAAGAGCGTGCGGGCGATGTCCTCGCGCGTGCGCGGGCCCGCCGTCGCGGTGACGGCGAGCGTCGGCGGCGCGCCGAGCGCGCGGGCGATCTCGCCGAGCGCGCGATAGTCGGGGCGAAACTCATGGCCCCAATGCGAGACGCAATGGGCTTCGTCGACGGCGAAGAGTTTTACGCGGCTCTTGCGCAGCCATTGCTGCGTTTCCTCCTGCGCGAGACGCTCCGGGGCGGCGTAAAGGAGCCGCGCGCGGCCGGAGCGAACCGCCTCGAGCGCGGCGCCGGCTTCCGCGTCGTCCTGCATGGAATGGAGCGCGACCGCGGGTACCCCCTTGTCGGCAAGCCCGCGAAGCTGGTCGCGCATCAGCGCGATAAGGGGCGACGCGACCACGACGAGGCCCGGGCCGGCCGCCGCCGGCAGCTGGTAGAGGAGGGATTTCCCGGAGCCCGTCGGCATGACGGCGATGGCGTCGCGCCCGGCGAGCAGGGCTTCCACGACCTCCTCCTGCCCCGGCAGGAAATCCGCAAAGCCGAATTTGCCGCGCAGCAAGTCCCGCGCGGAAACGGCGTGACTCAAGGCGGGTTCTCGGCCCGCCCTCACGGCGCATCTTTCCGAAGCAGCGCCGCGAGGATTTCCCCCCGCTCTTCCTCCAGCGTCCCCTCATGCGGCGCGCGCCCGGCGCGCCGATACCAATAGCGGGCGTTGGAAAGGTCGCCCTCTACGCGATGGAGATAGGCGTGGACCCACATGGCGTCGGGCTGGGGGCTGTCGTTGACGAGCCTGTGCGCCGTCTCCCAATCGCCCTTGGCGTCATGCCAAAGGGCGAGAAGCGGCGCCGGCAGATCGGGCGGCGCGTCTAAGGCGAGCGCGGCGCGGAAGGCTTCGGGCGTCATGCGTCAATGACTTTTTCAAAATAGCGCGCGGATTGGCCAGCCTTTATCATCCTGCGTGTCAGGCGAGACGGCCGTCAACCCTCGACGGCCGCTTTCCCAGCCCAACATTGCGAGCGATGAGCCTGCGCCCTATCTTAACGGCCGGGAGTTGGCCATGAATGACGACAAACGCGAGATCGAGATCATCCCGCCGGGCGAGGACGATCATTATTCGTCGTCTTCCTCGTCGCGCATCTGGATTTCCCGGGGCGGCGGCGAGGTGAAATTCATCAAGCTCGGGCCGTTCGGCACGCTGGTCGCGGGGCTTGCGGCGCTAGCGCTGCTCGGGCTCGGGTTCTTTCTCCTTTCGGGCCTGTTCCTCATCCTGCTGCCCATCGCCGCGCTCTTGGGCGTCGGGGCCTGGCTCTCCGGCCTGATCGGCGGCGGCTCGACGAAGCGGCTGAAGTAGTCGGCGACTAGAGCAAGTTCCGAAAAAGTTGGGCAGTGTCCTAATTTGAAGAGGGTGGTGAGTCTTCTCCCTCTTCTTCATCCCGCTCCGCTACCTCATCGCCAGGAAATGGCGACCTTGAGATCAGAACCCATTTATTTGACTTGCCGCCAAGAGAATGCCGCGCCCCAATCTCTAGTAGCAGTCGCGCCGTAGTTTTCTCATCAGAGGCGATAGCGCGAGCGAGATATGTTATCGAGACAAACTTTCGATTGGGAAGGCTGAGTATTTTTCTCAATCGCTCTCGACGAATGTCATGTTTCATTTCTATGCGCCGGATGCGTCGAAAATCTGAAAACCAACTCGTGAAGGGACCGGCGCAAGCGCCGATAAGCGCGCCTAAAACTGCAGCCACTCCGCTATCCATTTTGGCAGCCCTCTAGTTAGGAAATTTATTTTAGATAGCTTATGTTCAGCAACGATTGCCGCCCTCACAGCAATCAGGGCCTTCAATTACCAAAGGTTGACAGACTTTTTCCAGCAGAACTTGCTCCACCTTATTAATTTGGCGCGATTTCTTATCGATCGGACAATTCGTCCGATCGGAAGGCGCTCTAACGCCGAAACAGCCTTTCGTCCAAGGGAAAACGTATCGTTCCAGTAATCTTCATCGTCGCCGCCTCTGGGTGACGCGGATTGATGAGATAGTTCGACGTATGCGGCGCGAGCGCGGAAGGAACGCGCAATAGGAACGACCGACCGGAAGCGAGCCATTCGTCGCCGATTTTTCGGGTCGCAGCGAGATCGTCGCGCCAATGCTCAGGCAATGAGGCGTCTTCCACCGTTTCGATCGACGCCTTCTCGGCGCCGCCGATCTCGATAAGCTGATAATCGTCCGGCGCGTCTTCGAGATCGAGATGAGCAAGAATTTCGAGCAGGGCGCCGGCCGGCGTCTCGGCGGCGTAAAGGATCGGTCTGCCCGCATTATGCCACCGGCCGGGAGCCAGCAGGCCTCCGACGCCGTCAAGGCTCGCGAAGTTAGAAATGCGCCAGAGGCTCATTGGCGCGGATCATACCCAGTCTTTTAAATTATAACCCCAAACGGCCACAGCGATGATGAGAAAGGCCAAAGCGATTAATCCGCGCCATCCCACAATCTTCAAATAACAGCCTTTGCCGAAGGTGAAGACAAACTCCAAATCTGGTGTGTCAGACATGTTGGCCTCTCTGTTTCTTTCCACCGACGTCAAATCTTTAGGCGTGGAGATTCGAGGCTTACCCAGATATGAGGATTGTAGGAATCTCGGAAAACAGAGATTCCTACAGAAACCCCCATTTTGCATGAGAGAATTGGGGTCAGATGAAAATGCCGTGCGCGATCTGGACAAGAAGCTCCTGGACCTGCTGCGCCCCGGTCTCCGTTTGCAGGAGTTTCATCGGCGTCTGGTTCGAAAGAGCCGGCGTCGGTTTGCGGAGCCACCGATCGGCCTTTTCGGGCGCGCCAAATGTGCGCAGCGCCTGCAGGCGGATGCGCGCAAGACGCAGGGCCCTGTCGATTTCAACGGTCGTCAGCGCCTGTTTTTGAGCGGCGCGTCGCACAAGCGTACGCCTGGGAGCGACAACGTCTTCGATTTCCTCGCGTGTGAAATCCTTAAGCAGCCTAGGCAATTCATACGCCATGATCTGCGGCGCGGCGCGCCCCGCGAGCGGATAGACGCCAAGCGCCGCGGTCAGATCGTCGATCGCTGACTGAATTTCCACGGCGGGCGTTTTCCCGCGGTCTGCGACGCTTGAAGGATGATACGGGCCAGCCATCTTCAGACAATCTTGCTCCAATTTTTGACAATATGGCGCAAATCCCCGCGACATTCCACTTTTTCAGCTTTGCCGCCCCGCCGCCGCTTGTTAAAGAGCGGCGATGAGCTTTCGCCCCGTCACTCGAATTACCGGCCCGGCCCGCGCTCGCAGCTAAATTAGCTCGCGCGGGGTCCGGGTTTTGGCGCCGTTGGCGCTTTCCTTCCAAATCCTCTAATCAGCGCGGAGACCCGCCGGCCCCAGGCCGCGCGCCGCCCGATCCCGGTTTTCGAGCCAATGAACGATGACAGCCCCAAGGGGCCGGATTATTCCAAGAGCCTCTATCTGCCGGTCACGGATTTTCCCATGCGCGCCGGCCTTCCCCAGCGCGAGCCGGAAATCCTGAAACGCTGGGAGGAGATCGGCCTTACCGAAAAAATGCGGCAGGTCGCCAAGGGCCGCCCGAAATTCACGCTGCATGACGGGCCGCCCTACGCCAACGGCAATATCCATATCGGCCATGCGCTCAATAAAATCCTGAAGGACCTCGTGACGCGCAGCCAGCGCATGGCGGGCAAGGACTGCGTCTATACGCCCGGCTGGGACTGCCACGGCCTGCCGATCGAATGGAAGATTGAGGAGGAAAACTATCGCGCCAAGGGCAAGGAGAAGCCGGATTTCGCCCATCCCGAGGCGATGATCGCCTTTCGGCGCGAATGCCGCGCCTATGCCGAACATTGGCTCTCCGTGCAGCGCGAGGAGTTCAAGCGCTTAGGGGTCGCCGGCGAATGGGACCATCCCTATGCGACCATGGCCTATTCCGCCGAGGCGACCATCGCGCGCGAGATCATGAAATTCGCCGCCAACGGTCTGCTCTATCGCGGCTCGAAGCCCGTCATGTGGAGCGTCGTCGAAAAGACCGCGCTCGCCGAAGCCGAGGTCGAATATGAAGACCATGTGAGCGATCAGGTGTGGGTCGCCTTTCCGATCCCGCGCGGCGCCGAGGGCGATCTCGCCCTCGCCCGGGTGGTGATCTGGACCACGACGCCCTGGACGCTCCCCGGCAACCGCGCGATCTCCTTCTCCTCGAAGATCGCTTACGGGCTCTATCGCGTCACAGAGGCCGCTTCCGACAATTGGGCCTTTCCCGGCGCGCTCTTCGTGCTCGCCGACAAGCTCGCGGGCGACGTCTTCAAAGCCGCCAAGATCGAAGCCTATGAGCGCCTCCACGACGTGCCGGCCGCGACGCTCGAAGGGCTCGTCTGCGCCCATCCGCTTGCGCATCTTGGCTACGACTTCGACGTGCCGCTCTTCGACGGCGAGCATGTCACCGACGACGCCGGCACGGGCTTCGTGCATACGGCGCCGGGCCACGGCCGCGAAGATTTCGACATATGGATGGCGAACGGCCGCGACCTGCAGGCGCGCGGGATCGACACGCGCATCCCCTATACGGTGGACGAGGACGGTTTCTATACGAAGGAGGCGCCGGGCTTTGCCGGCAAGCGCGTCATCACCGACAAGGGCGAAAAGGGCGACGCCAATGACGCCGTGATGGCGGCGCTCATCCAGGCGGGCAATCTCATCGCGCGCGGCAAGCTGAAGCATCAATATCCGCATAGCTGGCGCTCGAAGAAGCCGGTGATCTTCCGCAACACGCCGCAATGGTTCATCGCGATGGATAAAGCCATCGCGATGGACAAGCTCTCTCAGTCGAACCCTCATCCTGAGGAGGCGCGCAGCGCCGTCTCGAAGGACGAGGGTTCGGCGGCCGCATCCTTCGAGACGCGTGCTTCGCACGCTCCTCAGGATGAGGTTCGGGGAAATCGATCGACGCTCCGCGAGATCGCGCTCGAAGAGATCGCGCGCACGCAATGGACGCCGGCCGCGGGCGAGAACCGCATTCGCGGCATGATTCAAAATCGTCCCGACTGGGTCGTCTCGCGCCAGCGCGCCTGGGGCGTGCCCATCGCCATCTTCGTCAAAAAGGGGACGCATGACATACTCGTCGATGCGCGCGTCAACGCCCGCATCGTCGAGGCTTTCGAAAAGGAAGGCGCCGACGCCTGGTACGAGGCGAACGCCGCCGAGCGTTTCCTCTCGCCCGACTACAAGGCGGAAGATTACGAGAAAATCTCCGACGTGCTCGACGTGTGGTTCGATTCCGGCTCGACCCACGCCTTCGTGCTCGACGATCCGATCCATTTTCCCGCGCTTGCGGGAATCCGCCGCAAACGTGATGGCGGACGCGACGAGATCATGTATCTCGAAGGCTCCGACCAGCATCGCGGCTGGTTTCATTCCTCGCTGCTCGAAAGCTGCGGCACGCGGGCGCGCGCGCCTTACGACGCGGTGCTGACGCATGGCTTCGTCCTCGACGAGAAGGGACGAAAAATGTCGAAGTCGCTCGGCAATGTCGTCGCGCCGCAGAAGGTGATCGCCGATTCCGGGGCCGACATATTGCGTCTCTGGGTCGCGGCGTCCGACTACGCCGACGATCTGCGCGTCGGCCCCGAAATCCTGAAAACCTTCGTCGATCTCTATCGCAAATTGCGCAACACGCTGCGCTGGATGATCGGCGCGCTCGCGCATTACGAGCCGGTCGACGCGGCGGCGCTCGATGAGGCGGGCGAACTCGAACGCTTCATGCTGCATCGCCTGCATGAGATGGACGAGGCGATCCGCACTTCATACGCGGCTTACGACTATAAGCGCGTGGTCGCGCTGATTACGCCTTTCATGACCAGTGATCTTTCGGCCTTTTATTTCGACATACGCAAGGACGCGCTCTATTGCGATCCGCCGTCGAGCGGCAAGCGCAAAGCGGCGCTCGCGACGATCGAGCAGATTTTTCGCTGCGTGACGACCTGGCTCGCGCCCATTCTCGTCTTCACGGCGGAGGAAGCCTGGCTCGCGCGCTACAAGGACGCCCAATCCGTCCATGTCGAGACTTTCCCCGACGTGCCCTCGCACTGGTATGACGAGGCGCTGGCGAAGAAATGGACCGGCGTGCGCGCGGTCCGCGCCGTCGTCACTGGCGCGCTCGAAATCGAACGCGCGCAAAAGCGCATCGGCTCCTCGCTCGAAGCTGCGCCGACGGTTTTCATTTCCGACGGCAAGCTGCGCATCAATCTCGACGGCGTCGATTTCGCGGAAATCTGCATCGTCTCCGACATTCGCATCGAAACAGGCGAAGGTCCCGCGGAAGCCTTTCGTCTTTCCGACGTTCCCGGCGTCGCCGTCGTTCCCAGCCGCGCGACGGGCGTCAAATGCGCGCGCTCGTGGAAATATTTCGATCCCGCGACGGCTGAGGCCGATCACCCCGACGTGACGCCGCGCGACGCGCAGGCGCTGCGCGAGCTTGCCGCGCTCGGGCGCTGGAGCGCCGGCGGGTGAGCGTCGCGGATATGTCGCGAATTTCCTTCGTGGATAGGGTAACGCCGGAAGATGATGCTCCCGGACTAAACCCCTCGCCCCTCTCCTTACCTCTCCCCGCATGCGGGGAGAGGGAGCTGAAACGCAGCTCTCTTATTGGCCAAATCCAGCGAGACAAAATCTTTTTGCGAAACGCCGGCCGCCTCCTCTCCCCGCTAGCGGGGAGAGGTGAGACGAGGGGCGCGGGGGTTGAGGCGCGCGCGCCGCGAAAGGACCGCGCCCCTTGAACGTCCTTCTCGCCTTTCTCGCCAATACGATCGCCAATTTCATCATCGGGCTGATGGTGGCGAAATTCCTCGGTCCAGAGGAATTCGGGCGTTTCGCGCTCGCCTTCTCCATCGCCGTCGTCGTGCAGACGGCGCTCTATGACTGGCTGCGGCTCTCCGCGACGCGCTTCTACTCGCAGCGCACCCGCGACAGGGAGCCGGCGGTGCGCTCGACGCTCGACGCCGCCTTCATCGGCGTCACGCTCTTCCTTGCCTTCGCGACCGCGCTTTATGCCCTGATCGGGCCGCCGCTCGATTTCCAAAGCGGCCTTATTCTGCTGGCGCTGGCGACGGCGGTGGCGAATGGACTCTTCGACTATTGCACGGCGCTGGTGCGCGCGCGCTTTCACGACAGCGCCTATGTGCGGCTCATGCTCGCCAAAAACGCTTTGGCGCTCGCCTTCATCGGCGGGGGGGCGTTTTTCTTCCATGCGGCGGCGGTGGCGCTCGCCGGCGGCGTCGCAAGCCTCTTCGGCACCGTGTTTCTCGGCCGCGGCGCGCTGCTCGATCCAGGCGCCGACATTCGCGCCGCCTCGCGCGCGAACGCCCGCGATCTCGCCGGCTATAGCGCCCCGATCGTCACGGCGCATCTGCTCTATCAGGCGATGCCGCTCGCGGCGCGCTCCATCGTCGCGAGCGTCTTCGGCTTCGCGGAAACGGGGCAATTCGCGCTCGCATACGATCTCGGCCTGCGCGCCGTGCAGGCTTTGGGCTCCGCGCTCGACGTGCTGCTGTTCCAGATCGCCGTGGCGACGCATGAGCGCGACGGCGCCGACCGCGCCAAGGAGCAGGTCGCGCGCAATATGGGCGTCGTCGTCGCCTTTCTGCTGCCGGCCTGCGCCGGCCTCTGGTTCGTGATGCCCTCCATCGAGCAGCTCATTGTTCCGGCGCAATATCGCGGCCCCTTCGGCCATTATCTCCGCTTGCTGCTGCCGGGCCTTTTCGCCATGGGCGTGCTCCTCTTCGGCGTCAATCCGGTGTTCCAGATCGACAAGAAGACGACGCCCCTGATCGTCGCCGCACTCGCCGCCGTGGGCTTCGGCCTCGCCCTGCTCTTCCTTCTGCCCTGGGGCGAGGACGCCTCCAATCTCGCCATCGCGCAGGGCGGCGCCTATCTCGCCGCGCTCGCGACGACGATCTATTTCGCGCTCCGCGCCCAGCCAGTTTGGCCCTCGTTCTGGGACATGTTCGCCGCGTTGGTCGCGACCGGCGTCATGTCGATCGCGCTCGTCCCGCTCAGCGACATGACGCCAGGCTTTATCGCGCTCGCCATCCAGATCCTCGTCGGCGCGGCGGTCTATGGCGCGCTGACTTTCGCTTTCGACATTGCGGGTCTGCGCACATTGGGCGCCGCTTGGCTGAGTCTCTGTCTTTCGCGCCGATGAGTCGCGCCGCGCGGCGTTCTGACGAAAACGCCCGGCGTTTCTGTCGGAACAATCTCGCTCTATGTTAAGTTCTGGGCGGAAAGGAGCGCGTCAATGGTGATGCCAATTTATGACGACGCGCCGCTGCGCTATCTGCGCCGGCCGCTCGTGAACTGGACGTTGATCGCCCTTAATGTGATCGTCTTCCTCGCCGTGCAAAGCGAACTCTTCGGCGATCCGCTCACCATCATCCGCGGTTTCGCGATCATTCCCCGCGTGCTCTTCGGCGAAGCTCAGCTTGCCGATTACATCGTCGGGCCGCCCGCGCCGCTGACCCTCGTCACGGCGCTCTTCTTTCATTCGTCGCTTCTGCATATCGGCTCCAACATGCTCTTTCTTTACGTCTTCGGCGACAATGTCGAAGACGCGATGGGCTCGCTGCATTATCTTTTATTCTATCTCTCCTGCGGAATCGCTTCGGGCGTGTTCTATATCTACGCTACGCCGCATTCGATCATCCCGCTCGTCGGCTCCTCCGGGGCGATTTCGGGAGTCTGCGCGGCCTTTCTGCTGCTCTATCCGCGCGTGACGGTCACCGGCGTTTTTCCGCCGCTTTCGCTGGCGCTCGCGCCGATCTGGCTCGGCGCCCTTTTCGCCAGCGGCGTCCCGCGCCGGACGCTTCTCGGGCTGCGCGCGCCGCTCTTTTCCTTCGTGGCCTCGGGCTGGCTCTTCGTCGGCGTCTGGATATTGATGCAGTTCATCGCCGCCTTTATGGGGGAGGGCGGCGGCGTGGCCTGGATGGCGCATGTCGGGGGCATTCTCGCCGGGCTCGTGCTGACGCCGCTTTTCAAGCGCCGCAAACACAGGCTTTTCGACCGCGGCCCGTCGCTCCCGACCCCCTCCAATCCCCCCGACGGCGGGGACAAGGCGCCATGACCCCCCGCGAGGCGCGGCTCGTTTGACTCGGACGCGCGCCGCCGCTACCAGACCGCGCAATGGTTTCAGCCAAGATTGGGGCGCCTGCGGCGCTCCGCAAAAATCGTCTCGCCGAGGGGTGGAGAAGGACGCGCGATGAAGATACTCGTGCCCGTCAAACGGGTCGTCGATTATAACGTCAAGATCAGGGTCAAGCCGGACGGCTCCGGCGTCGATCTCGCCAATGTGAAAATGTCGATGAATCCCTTCGACGAGATCGCCGTCGAAGAGGCGCTGCGCATCAAGGAGGCCGGCAAGGCGACGGAAGTCGTCGTCGTCTCCATCGGGCCCGCCAAGGCGGACGAGACCCTGCGCACCGGCCTCGCCATGGGCGCCGATCGCGGCATTCTGGTCAAGACCGACGAGACAGTGGAGCCGCTGGCCGTCGCCAAAATCCTCGCCAAGATCGTCGCGGAGGAGCAGCCTCAGCTCGTCGTTCTCGGCAAGCAGGCGATCGACGACGATTCGAACCAGACGGGCCAGATGCTCGCGGCGCTGCTCGGCTGGGGCCAGGGCACTTTCGCCTCCAAGGTCGAGATCAGCGACGGCGCGGTCGACGTGACGCGAGAAATCGACGGCGGCCTGCAGACCGTCAGTCTGAAACTGCCGGCGGTGGTGACGACGGATTTGCGTCTCAACACGCCGCGCTACGCCTCGCTCCCCAACATCATTAAGGCGAAGAAGAAAGAGGTCGCGGTAAAGACGCCGGCCGACTACGGCGTCGATATTTCGCCGCGCCTTGAGGTGCTGAAGACGGCGGAGCCGGCGAAGCGCAAGGCCGGCGTCAAGGTCGGCTCGGTCGCCGAGCTCGTCGGCAAGCTGAAAGAAGCGGGAGTGATTTGAAGATGACGATTCTGCTTCTCGCCGAAACCGCCAATGGCGCGCTTGCGCCCGCGACCGCCAAGGCGTTGACCGCCGCCAAGGAGATCGGCGGGCCCATCCATATTCTCGTCGTCGGGCCGGGCCTCAAGAGCGCGGCCCACGCCGCCGCGACGCTTTCCGGCGTCGACAAGGTTCTTTACGCGGACGACGCCGCGCTCGACCATGTGCTGGCGGAATCGGTCGCGGCGCTCATCGTCTCGCTCGCCGGCGGCTATGACGTCATCATCGCGCCCTCGACCTCGGCGACGAAAAACGCGCTGCCGCGCGTCGCGGCGCTGCTCGACGTGGCGCAGGTCTCCGACATCATCAAGGTCGTTTCGCCCGACACATTCGAGCGGCCGATCTACGCCGGCAACGCCGTGCAGACCGTGCGCGCCAAGGATGCGAAGAAAGTCATCACCGTCCGCACCACGGCCTTCGCCGCCGCGCCGGAAGGGGGATCCGCGCCCGTCGAGACGATCGGCGCCGCTGCCGATCCGCGCGTCTCCGCCTTCAAGAGCGAAGAGCTTGCGAAATCGGAGCGGCCGGAGCTGACTTCCGCGCGCGTCATCATATCGGGCGGCCGCGCGCTCGGCTCGGCCGAGAATTTTCATAAAGTGCTCGACCCCGTGGCGACCAAGCTCAACGCCGCGATTGGCGCTTCGCGCGCTGCGGTCGACGCCGGCTATGCGCCCAATGATCTTCAGGTCGGCCAGACCGGAAAGGCGGTCGCGCCCGATCTCTATATCGCCGCCGGCATCTCCGGCGCGATCCAGCATCTCGCGGGCATGAAGGATTCGAAAGTCATCGTCGCGATCAATAAGGACGAGGAGGCGCCGATCTTCCAGGTCGCCGATTACGGCCTGGTCGCCGATCTCTTCCAAGCGCTGCCGGAGTTCGAAGCCGAGCTTGCGAAACTGGGACGCTGAACAGCCATAACAACGCGGGCGCGTTTTGGCGCAAATGCGCCGCGTTTCCGCGTTTTTTCGCATTTTTAATTGTTTTCTTTCCAACCCTACGCAAGTTATATTGCACTGCGGCGACGCTCTTCGCAGCGCGGCGCGCCGCTTTGCCTTATTAGACGCTGGCTGCTTGCTGATGGTGGTCGAGACATGGGCGGTGAAATACGCAAGATCGGCGTGATCGGCGCGGGCCAAATGGGCAAGGGCATTGCGCATGTCGCCGCTCTATCGGGCTTCGACGTCGCGGTGAATGACGTTTCGCAAGAGCGGATCGACGCCGCGATCGCCGACATTGGCGCCCAGATGAGCCGCGCCGTCGAGCGCGGCCTTGTTCCTACGGATGCGGTCGAACCGGCGCTCGCGCGCATTTCGGCCGCGCCCAAGATCGCCGATTTCGTCGATTCCGACCTCGTCATCGAGGCCGCGACCGAAGTCGAGGACGTAAAGCGCAAGATTCTCACGGAACTCGCGCAGGCGACAAAGCCCGACATCATCATCGCCTCCAACACTTCGTCGATCTCGATCACGCGGCTCGCCGCCGTCACCGGCCGCCCCGAACGCTTCATCGGCATTCACTTCATGAATCCCGTGCCGCGCATGCAGCTCGTCGAGCTCATTCGCGGCATTGCGACCGACGACGCGACCTTCGAGACGGCGAAGGCCTTCATCGCCAAGCTCGGCAAGACCGTCACCGTCTCCGAGGACTTTCCCGCCTTCATCGTCAATCGCATTCTGCTGCCGATGATCAATGAGGCGATCTACACGCTTTACGAAGGCGTGGGTTCGGTGGAGGCGATCGATACGGCGATGAAGCTCGGCGCCAATCATCCGATGGGGCCGCTGCAGCTCGCCGATTTCATCGGTCTCGACACCTGTCTGTCGGTCATGCAGGTGCTGCATGAGGGCTTAGCGGATTCGAAATACCGGCCTTGCCCGCTGCTGGTGAAATATGTCGAGGCCGGCTGGCTCGGCAAGAAGACGCAGCGCGGCTTTTACGACTATCGCAGCGGCGCGCCGGTGCCCACGCGGTAAAAGAACCGCGTCGCGGCGCCGCTGTCGTCGGCGCCGCGATAAGTCCGCGCGCTAATGGCCGTCCGGGCTCGCGCCGCGCGCCGCCTCGAAGAGGAACCAGGTCCGCTTCTCGGTTTCGTCGACATAGACTTCGAGCAGCGACGCCGTCGCGATATCCTCATTGTCCTCGCACAACTTATGCGCGCCGCGCATGGCTTCCGCCATGCCCTTATTGTCCTCGAGCAATTCGCACAGCATGTCGTAGGGCGCGACGAAATCCGCGTTATTGTCCTTTATCCGCGCAAGCTGCGAAATATGGCCGATCGAGCGCAGCGTCGGCTGACCGAGCTTGCGCACGCGTTCGGCCAAAGGATCGACGCTGGCGTAAATCTGCGTCGCCTGTTCGTCGAGCAGCAGATGATAGTCGCGGAAATGCGGGCCGCTCATATGCCAGTGGAAATTCTTGGTCTTGAGATAAAGCGCCAGGGCGTCGGCGACGAGCTTGTTGATCTCCTCGGCGATTTTCAGCGTCGACTGTTTTTCGAGGTCCGTCGGGGTATCCAGCGCGGAACGCTGGGTGTCGGCGCTCGCTGGCGTTCTCGTTTTCGACATTTGTAGCCTCCTTCGATCAGCTTTTCGGGCTCAAGCTCGGGTGAGCTGCTCATTAGCTAGATCGCGGACGCCGCGCGGCCAGATCAAAAAAGCGGCGCGGCGCGCTTTCCGATCGAACGGAATCATTTGATCGACGGCAATCGCGCGGGATAAGTCGGCCGGAGCAAGTTGACGGATGTCAGCGCGCGCGAGGCGGCGAACGGGTCGGCGCGGCAAGTAAGTCCGGCCGCCGCGCTTTTGTGAGCGCCAGCGCCTCCTCACGGCGCCATTTGGCGATCTTCGCATGGTCGCCGGAGAGAAGGATCTGCGGTATCTCTCGCCCTTCGAATTCGCGCGGGCGCGTATAATGCGGATATTCGAGCAGGCCCGTCTCGAAGCTCTCCTCGACGCCCGAGGCTTCTTCGCCCATCACGCCGGGGAGAAGCCGCACACAGGCGTCAAGGAGCGCGAGCGCCGCGATCTCGCCGCCAGAGAGCACATAATCGCCGATCGAAATTTCTTCGAGACCTCGCGCCGCGACGATGCGCTCGTCGACGCCCTCGAAACGCGCGCAGAGAATGATCGCGCCCGGCCCTTCCGTGAATTCGCGCACGCGCGCCTGGGTCAGCGCGCGCCCGCGCGGCGTCATCAAGAGGCGCGGGCGGGGATCATCAACAGGCGCCGCCGCGTCCAGCGCCGCCGCGAGCACGTCGGCGCGCATCACCATGCCGGGGCCGCCGCCCGCGGGCGTATCGTCGACGGCGCGATGGCGTCCGAGCCCCTGTTCGCGGATTTGTTTCGCCTCAAGCGCCCAGACGCCGCGCGAGAGCGCGTCCCCGGCAAGCGACAGGCCGAGCGGCCCCGGAAACATTTCGGGAAAAAGGGTCAGAACCGTCGCGCGCCACATACGCCTGTTATGGCATGACGCGTCGAATCGTCGCTAGCCCGCCTCGTCTTCTTCAACTTCGGCCGGCGGGGCGATGAGAACGCGGCCAGCGGGAAGGTCGATCGTCGGCACGACTGCCTTGGTGAAGGGAAACATCAGCGTCTCGCCGCCCGCTTCGGGCGCGACCTCGAGAATATCGCCCGCGCCGAAATTCCTCACCGCGACGATAGGACCGATGAGCGTCCCGTCGCGCATCTCGGCGCGCAGGCCGATGAGATCGGCGAGATAGAATTCGTCTTCTTCGGGCGCCGGAAGTTTTTCGCGCGGGAGGTAGAGCTCGACGCCCGTCAGCGCCTCGGCGCCAGGGCGATCCGTCACGCCCTCGACGCGGGCGACGAGCATGTCCTTGCCCTGCGGGCGGACCGAGAGCAGCCGGAACGCCCGCGCGCCGCTCTCGTCCGTGAGCGGGCCGTAGGATACGATCGCCAGCGGATCGGCGGTGAAGCTTTGCAGCCTGATTTCGCCGCGCACGCCATGCGCCGCGCCAAAGCGCCCAAGGAGGACGAGTTTCTTTTCCCTGGCGCACTCCATCATTCGATTTCCTCATCCTGAGGAGCGAGCGCAGCTCGCGTCTCGAAGGACGAGGAAATCGCATCGGGCGCCGCCGCCCTCGCGCTTCGAGACGGCTCCTGCGGAGCCTCCTCAGCATGAGGGCGAATGCAAGCGCCGCGCATTCCTTACGCCGCCGGAGCTTCCGCAGCGCCAGCGGCTTCGGCCGCCGCGGCGGCGCGCTCCTGCGCCTTCTTCTTCGGCTGCGCCTTTTGCGGATTGTTGCGCGCCTCGCGCTTGCCGACGCCGACGCTCTCGAGGAGCCGCGCGACCCGATCCGTCGGCAGCGCGCCCTTGGCGATCCAGGCCTGCGCCTTCTCGGCGTCGAGCACGAGGCGGTCGGCGGCGTCCTTTTCCTTCAGCGGATCGAAATAGCCGATCTTCTCAATGTAGCGGCCGTCGCGCGGCGAGCGCGAATCGGCGATAACGACGCGATAGAAGGGGCGCTTCTTGGCGCCGCCGCGAGCGAGACGAATTTTAAGCGACATATCGGTTTTCCTGTTTCGTTTGTGTCTCGGCAGTCGGCAATAGGCAGTCGGGAGGTCGAGAAACCGACTGCCGACTGCCCATCGCCGACTGCCCTATTTCTTCTTCCCGAAGGGGTTGAACCCGCCGAGCATTCCCGATCCCAGGCCGGGCAGACCCGGCTTTTTCGCCAAAAGCTCCGCGGGCGGCGCGGCGGGAAGTCCGCCGCCGCCGGACGGCTGCGGCCCGCCGAGCTTTTCCTGAAGTTTTTGAAGCTCCTCCTGCGACGGCATTTGCATGCCGGGGCCGAGCCCCATCATTTGCGCCGCCTTGCCCATCATCCCGCCGCGCTTGCCGGCGCCGAAGGATTTCATCAGATCGGCCATCTGCCGATGCTGCTTCAAGAGCTTGTTGATCTCCTCGACCTTGACGCCGGAGCCCGCGGCGATGCGCTTCTTGCGCGAAGCTTTTAGCAGGTCAGGATTGCGCCGCTCCTTGGGCGTCATCGACAGGATGATGGCGCGCTGGCGCTTCACCAATTTGTCGTCGAAGCCGGAAGAGGCGATCTGGTCCTTCATCTTGGCGACGCCGGGAAGGAGCCCCATGATGCCGCCAAGGCCGCCGATCTTCTCGACCTGAGCGAGCTGATCGCAAAGGTCCTGCAGATCGAACTTGCCCTTGGCCATCCGCTCGGCGGCCTTGCGGGCCTGTTCGGCGTCAATCGCCTGAGCGGCTTTTTCCACCAGCGCGACGATGTCGCCCATGCCGAGAATGCGATTGGCGATGCGCGTCGGCGAGAATTCGTCGAGCGCGTCCATCTTCTCGCCGACGCCGATGAGCTTGATCGGCTTGCCGGTGACGTAACGCATGGAGAGGGCCGCGCCGCCGCGTCCATCGCCGTCCATACGCGTCAATACGATGCCGGTGAGGCCCACCCGCTCGTCGAAGTTCCGCGCGAGATTGACCGCGTCCTGGCCGGTGAGGGCGTCCGCCACGAGCAGGATTTCATGGGGCTTGGAGGCGGCTTTGATCTCCGCCATCTCCTCCATGAGCGGCTCGTCTATATGCGTGCGGCCGGCGGTGTCGAGCAGCACCACATCATAGCCTTGAAGGCGCGCCGCCTCCATTGCGCGCTTGGCGATCTGGATCGGCGTCTGGCCGGCGACGATCGGCAGCGTGTCGACCTCTACCTGGCGGCCGAGCACGGCGAGCTGCTCCTGCGCGGCGGGCCGCTTCACGTCGAGCGAGGCCATCAGCGCGCGCTTGCCGTGGCGCTCCTTGAGCCTTTTGGCGATCTTGGCCGTCGTCGTGGTTTTGCCCGCGCCCTGGAGGCCGACCATCATGATGGCGACCGGCGGCGCGGCGGCGAGGTCGATCGGCTGCGCGTCCTGGCCGAGCGTCTCGATCAGCACGTCATTGACGATTTTGACGACCATCTGGCCGGGCGTGACCGATTTGATCACGCCGGCGCCGACCGCCCGGTCGCGGACCTTGTCGGAGAAGGAGCGCGCCACATCGAGCGCGACATCCGCTTCGAGCAGCGCCCGGCGGATTTCGCGCAGCGCCTCATTGACGTCGGCTTCGGAAAGCGCGCCGCGGCGGGTCAGTTTGTCGAAAATGCCGGAGAGCTTGTCGGAAAGGCTCTCGAACATGGGCGGCTCCAAAGCAAAACGCGCCCGGGGGCGCATCGCGCTGCCGGACGTTGGCCCCTCGCCTCCCGGGCGAATAGGCTTGAACTAGGGTTATCTCTGACGAGATGACGCGCCGGTGATAAGCGCGCCCGCCGGAAGTGTCAAGGAAAGCGGGCGGCCACGCCAGTCGTGCAATTCTCTCTTTAGAAAACTTAAGTGGTCACTTGACTTTTTGCGATCCACCGCCTTACTTAAGTGAGTGGTTGAGTATCAAAACGAGCTGGACAGGGCCTTTCATGCCCTTGCCGACGCGACGCGACGGGGGATTCTCGACCGCCTCTCAAAGGGGCCGGCCTCCGTCAGCGAACTCGCCAAGCCTTACGAGTCGTCGCTCGCGGCGATCCAGCAGCATGTTCAGGTGCTCGAAGCGAGCGGCCTCATCGTCACAAAAAAACGCGGACGCACCCGGGAATGCCGCATTTCGAGCGACGCGGTTCTGCGCGTCGAACGCTGGCTGAGCGAACGCCGCCAATTGTGGGAATACCGCTTCGATCAAATCGAAAGACTGATCGAAGGCGAGGAAAAACCCGAAGAGCTTCTCCCTTCCACGGCCAAGAAAGGCGAAAGATGACTGCCCTTCCCTCATTTCATGGAACATTTTCACTAAAGCACATATGGGCGGCGACGCCTCAGCGCATTTTCAGCGCCTGGGCTGATCCGGCCTTCAAGGCGCAATGGTTCCGCGGCCCGCCCGAACTATGGACCGAGGTGCGCCGATCGATGGATTTTCGCGTTGGCGGCGTCGAAGTGGCCGAAGGCGTTTTCGAAGAGAACGCCATGACGACGCTCTTCGAGGCGCGCTATCACGTCATCGAGCCGGACCGTCGCCTTGTCTTCGTCTATGACCTCCGCCTTGCCGATGAGCTGCATTCCGTCACCTTGTCGAGCCTCGACCTTACGCCGGATGGCGAGCGGACCCGCGTCTCCTACACCGAGCAGATCGTGTTCATGGACGGGAGGGACGGCGTCGAAATGCGCCGCGGCGGAACCGAATGGCATTTCGAAACGATCGAAAAGCTTCTCAAGTAGAACGGAATTTCGCGCCTGTTCCGAACCAGATCGCATTGGCATCCTTTACGTCCGGTCGGGCTCATGAATCTCTATAAGTTCTTCCAATTCCTCGATGCAGCGACGCACGCGCTTTTTCGATTTTTTCGTGGTGTCTTTGCCGTCCGAAGAAGTGTGCATATTGGTCGGCGGCTCGAAAAGAGCGAGCTGTCTTTCGAGATCAGCCTTCATGGTCTTCCAATTGGCGATAAGTTCTTCCATTTTCATTCTCCCGCTTTGCGCTTGACCATAGCACGGGAGATTTATCGGGCGGAAAGTATCTCCCGCGCTTTCGCCGTATCCTCATGCATGCGCGCGATCAGGGCGTCGATATTGTCGAATTTTTCTTCGCCGCGGAGGAAGCCGTAGAAGGCGACCTCGACTTCCTTGCCGTAAAGATCGCCGTCGAAATCGAAGACGAAGACTTCCAGGAGCGGCGCGCCATTGTCGAAGGTCGGGCGACGGCCGAAGCTCGCGACGCCCGCAAGCGTCGCGCCGTCGATCTCGATCGTCACCGCATAGACGCCGTGGCGCAGGCGGTTCGCGGGGTCCAGCGCGATATTCGCCGTCGGAAAGCCAAGCAGCCGACCGCGCTTGTCGCCATGGATCACCAAACCGCGCACGAAATAGGGATGGCCGAGGAGTCTTCGCGCCAGCGCCGCGTCGCCGCGCTCCAGGGCTTCGCGCGTCGCGGTGGAGGAGACGGCCTCCAAACTGCCCTCTTCGTCCTTGGTGATGCGGTCGACGATCTCGACGATCATGCCGAGCCGCGCGCCTTCGGAAACGAGAAATTCCGGCCCGCCTTCGCGCCCGGCGCCGAAGCGGAAATCATAGCCGGCGACGACGGCGGCGAGGCCAAGGCGCTTGTGCAGAATGTCTTCCGTGAAGACCCGCGCTGGGCTTTGCGCAAATTCCTTGTCGAAGGTGAGCACGATCATGCCGTCGAGCCCGAGGCGTGCCGCCTGCGCCGCCTTGGCGTCCGGCGGAGTGAGGCGGAAAATCACCGACCGGCCGGCGAAGACGTCGGCGGGATGGGGCTCGAAGGTCAGGAGAACGCAAGGGCGGGCGAGTTTTCTCGCGAGCGCCTGGGCGCGGGCGATCACGCCGCGATGGCCGCGATGCAGCCCGTCGAAATTGCCGAGCGCGGCGACGGCGCCCTCTAAGCCCGGCGGCGGCGCTTGCGGATCGTGCGCAACGGTGAAGGGGCGGGACAAGGCGCGGACCCGCGCGTTAGGCCGAAGCCGGCTTCTCCACCGCCGGCGCGGGCGGCGCCGGGCGCGCGGCCTGCTCGCGGCTCGGCACCATCACGCAGGCCTCGCCGTCGAGCACGACTTTGCCGTCGACGAGACATTCGCATTTCAGCTTGGCGCGTCTGCCTTTCTCGATCAGTTCGACGACCTCGACGACGACGGTGATGACGTCGCCGATCTTCACCGGCGCGCGAAAGTTCAGGGTTTGCGAAAGATAGACGGCGCCCGGGCCCGGCAGATACATGCCGATGACGGTCGAGATCAACGAGGCCGTATAGAGGCCATGCACGATGCGCTCGCCAAAGCGCGTCTTCGACGCGAAATGATCGGAAAGATGAATCGGATTGCGGTCGCCGGAGAGATCGGCGAAAGCGATCACATCGTCGTCCATTACCGCCTTCATCAGCGTTTCGCGCATGCCAACGCTCAGATCCTCGAAATAATAGATTTTGAACGGCGTCGACATGGGAGTCACCGGAGGTTTCATTGGATTGGGCCGCGGGAATGCTTGCCGCTCACCCTCTTTTACCAGAAAAGCTCGGGAGCCAAAGCTTTCGGACGCGCGCCCGCCAATTCGAAGAGCCGCGCGAGCGCCGTCGCGTCGAGATCGCCGCCTGCGGGGTGAAGCTCGTCGCGATGCACGCCATGGAGGATGAACAAAAGATCGAGGCCGGCGCGGCCGGCGCCGGCGAGATCGGTGAAGGCGCCGTCGCCGATCGCAAGAATGCGGGATTTCTCGATTTTGCCCCCGCGGATACGTTCGAGCCGCTCCAGCGCGGCGTCGTAGATCGGCGGTTGCGGCTTGCCGAAGGTGACGACCTTGCCTCCCATCGCGGCGTAGCGTTCCGCCAAGGCGCCGGCGCAATAATAAATATCGTCTCCGACGCCGACGAGGATATCGGGATTGGCGCAAAGCATCGTCAGTCCACGGTCTTTCAGCGCCGCGAGCCGCGCGTCGTAATCGGAAGGCTTTTCCTTTTTCTCATTGTCGAGACCGGTGCAGACGACGTAATCGGCGGCCTCCGGGTCGACGCGCTCGACCGGCGCGCCGAGGCGGCGCGCGGCCTCGCGGAACAGCCCCTCGTCGAAGGCCGGCCCGAGATGATAAATTTTCTGCCCCTTGCGGGCGATGATTTCGCGCAGCGCGAGTTCGCCCGCCGAGACGAGATCGTCGAAACTCTCCTGCGGGGCGCCGAGCTTAAGAAGCTGGCGGCGGACTTCGTCGTCGGGCCGCGAGGCGTTGGTGATGACGACGACGGCGCCGCCCTTGTCGCGAAATCGCCGCAACGCGTCGGCGGCCCCGGGGAAATGCCGCTTGCCGTCGATCAGCACGCCCCAGCCGTCGCAGAGGATCGCCTCATAGCGATCGGCGATCTCGCGAAGGCCCTCGATGAAGGGGATGCCGAGCGCGTCGGCCGCGCCTTGCGGCGTCAAAACCGCGGCTCGCCGAAGGCGGCGGCGTAAGCCCCGTCGCCTACGGGATTGAACACGCCGCTCGCTTCGTCGAGCTCGAAAAGCCGACCGTCCATGATGCGGAACAACAGGCCATGCAGCCGCAAATGGCGATGATGTTCGAGCACCTGAACCATGGGGAACGTGCGCAGATTGACGAGCGTCTGTTTGACCGCCTCGAATTCGAGCCGCTCGACATAGCTTCTGTCGTCGGGATCGGGGGGAAGGCCCAGGCGCTCCGCCGCCGGCCCGAGCATTTTGATCCAGTCGCCGACGAAATCGCTGTGGCTGAGGCGCGGCGCATGGGGATCGGCGGCGATTTCCGCATAGGCCTGGACGCCGCCGCACTGGCCATGGCCGAGCACGACGATGTCGGTGACCTTGAGCGCCATGACAGCGTATTCGAGCGCCGCCGAAGCGCCGTGATAATGGTCGTCGGGCTCGTAGGGCGGCAGGAGCGCGGCGACATTGCGCAGGACGAACAGCTCGCCGGGGCCGGCGTTGAAGACGGCTTCCGGCGCGACGCGCGAGTCGCAGCAGCTGATGATCATCGTTTGGGGCGTTTGGCCCTGGGCGGATAATTCCTCGAAACGGCGGCGATCGGCGAGGAACCGCCCGCTGATGAAAGCCTCGTAGCCTTCGAGAAGCCGGGGCGGCAAGCCCGCGCCTGGAGGGGATGCCTCTGCGGCCATGAGTCGTAAGCTCCTTCGCCCGCGTCAGGAAGACGCGCGCGATTTTTTGGAAATGGGCGCCCCGGTTGGCGGACCCGGCGCTTATTGTGTAGATCACGCGGCAAGGTCAAGGGCGGTCGGGGGGCGGACCTCCGCGAGAGGGAGCGGTTTGGATGATTTCTCGACTGAAGCGCAGCGTGCTGGCGATGCCGGGCTCGAACGCCCGGGCGCTGGAGAAGGGCAAGACGCTCGCCGCCGACGTCCTGATGATCGAACTCGAGGACGGCGTCGCCCCCTCCGCCAAGGCGACGGCGCGCGAACAGGCCGCGGCGGCGATTCGAGAGGGCGGCTATGGCGCGCGCCAGTTCGTCGTGCGGATCAACGCCCGCGGGACGGAATGGTATAAGCCCGATATCGCTGCGATCGCGCCGACGGGGCCGGACGCCATCGTGCTGCCCAAGGTCAATTCGCGCGACGAGATTCTCAGGGCCGCCGCCGATCTCGTCGCCGCCGGCGCGCCGCATAAGACGCGGCTCTGGGCGATGATCGAAACGCCGCGCGCGGTCTTCGATATCGAGAAGATCGCGAGCGCCGCCGACGACCGGGCGGCGCGCCTCGAAGTCCTCGTCCTCGGGCCGAACGACATCGCCAAATCGACGCGCGCGCGGCTGACGCCCGGACGGCCGGCGCTCGCCGCCTGGCTGTCGGCGGGCGTGCTCGCCGCGCGCGTCCACGGCATCGAGATCATCGACGGCATTTACAACGACTTCAACGACCTTGAAGGGCTGCGGCGCGAGGCGGAACAGGGGCGCGACTTCGGCTTCGACGGCAAGATGCTCATTCATCCGAACCAGATCGCGCCGGTGAATGAAATCTTCGCGCCGAGCGCCGAGGAGATCGACTTCGCGCGCCGGATCATCGCCATTTTCGACGAGCCGGAAAACGCCGACAAGGGCGTCGTGCAGATCGACGGCAAAATGGTCGAGCGCCTGCATCTCGACATTGCGCGGCGCACATTGCAGCTTGTCGAAGCGACGGGCTGAAGCGTCGCCGGTTTTGCGGGCGTCGAAGCTTCAACTATATAGAAGGCGGGACAGCTGGGGGTTACGCCATGGTCTCGCCAAGCGAGGAAGAAGAAAAGCCCATCGAAACGCCGCAGGCGCCAAGCGAAACGGCCGAATCGCCTCTAGAGCCGCCCCCTGAGCCGCCAGCGAAGCGCAAAGGCTCGCCCGCCGTCGGGCTGCTCTCGGCGCTGCTCCTTCTCGCAATCGTCGCCGGCGCTGGCGGCTATGCGGCGATCGCCTTCAAGGACAAAGACGCGCGACTGAAGCTCGTCGCCGACGCCATCGAACCCTATTTCGCGCAAGGCGAGGCGGGCGTCGCCGGTCTCAAGGACAAGATCTCAGCGCTGCTTGGCGAGTCGAAGCCGCCAGCAAAAAGCATCGAAGCGGCGCGCGAAACGAGAGCGCCCGTCAGCGAGCTCAAGCGCGCCGAGATCGCGCCCGAGACGCCGCGCGCTCCCGCCCCGGCGATCGAGGAAAAACAGGTCCACGCGCTAGAGGCGCGCCTCGACGCCGTTGAAGAATCGGCGCGAAAGGCGCGCGCCGCCGCCGAAGCCGCCGAGGCCGAAGCCAGATCCGCTCAAGCCGCCGCCGAGATGGCGCAAACGACCGCCAAGACGGCGGTAGAGACCGCCGCCGAGGCCGTCGCCAACGCGGCCAGGTCGGGCGAAGCGCCGAAGCCCGCCGAGGAAGGCGCGTTCTCGACGAAAGACCTGCTGGCCGCGCTCGAAGGCCGCATCGACGAACTCGGGGACGAGATCAAGGCGCTGCGCGAGCGGCTCGATTCGCCCAAGAACGAAACGCGCGCCGCCCCCGAAACATGGGCGGCGGCTCCGCCCCCGGCGGCGGCGCCCGATTCCTTCGCGGCGATCGCCGTCGTCGCGACAAAGCTGCAACACGAATTGGAGATGGGGCGGCCCTTCGTCCATGAGATGGCGGCCCTGGAAAAGCTCGGCGCCGATCCGACGGCGCTCGCCGCGCTCGCGCCTTTCGCGGAGAAAGGCGCGCCGACCGCCGCGCATCTGCGCGCCGAATTCGCGCCCGCCGCGAAGAAAATTCGGGCGCTCGAATCCGAGCCGCCTCCAAGCGACCTCAGCGAACGCCTGCTGAAAGGCGCGAGCAAGCTCGTGCGCGTGCATCCTTCTGGGCAGGCGCCGGCGCAGACGACGGACGAAAAGGTCGCAAAGATCGACGCGGACCTCGCGCATGGCGATCTGCTCGCGGCGCATGCGGCCTTCGTCGCCTTGCCGGAAGCCGCGCAAAGCGAAGCCAAAGAGTTCGGCGAGGCGCTGCAGGCGCGCGTCGCGGCGGCGCGCGCCGTCGAGGATCTGCTGCACGGCGCCGTCGCCGGCCTGGGCGGCGCAAAGAAATAAGCGGGACAAATCGCCATGCTGTTTCTCTTCCTCTTCATCGTCGTCCTGGCGGCGCTCGCCATTGGCCTCGGATGGCTGATCGAACAGCCCGGTTCGCTGACGCTCGATGTCGGCGGCTGGCAGTTCGAAGCCTCGATTCCCGTCGCCGTCGCCGGACTGCTGGCGACAATCGCCGCCATCATCGTGCTCTGGGCGATCGCCACGGCGCTGGTGCGTCTGCCGGGGCGCTGGAGCGGCGGCTCGCGCCTGCGGCGGCGCGACAAGGGCTTTGAAGCGGTGTCGCAGGGCCTGATCGCGGTCGGCTCGGGCGATGTGGCGCGCGCGCGCAAGGCGGCGGTCGTCGCCGAACGGCTGCTGCCGAGCGAACCCCTGACGCAGGTGCTCAAGGCGCAGGCGGCGCAGCTCGCGGGCGACCGGCGTCTTGCGGAAGAAACTTTCCACAAGATGACGCTGAAGCACGACACGAAGCTTCTCGGCCTCCGCGGCCTGCACATAGAGGCGAAACGGCGCGAGGACGCCGAGGCGGCGCAGCATTTCGCCCAAGAGGCGCATGACATTGCGCCGCTGCCCTGGGCGGGCGCCGCCATGCTCGAACATCACGCGGCGCAGGGCGATTGGGCGAAGGCGCGCGAAGCGATCGAAGCCGGCCTCGTCGCCAAGGCGATCGACGCGCAGGAGGCGCAGAATCTGCGCGCGGTCGTCGAAACTGCGCTCGCCATGGAGAAGGAGCGCGACCATCCGCAGGACGCGCTGCATCTCGCCCGCCAGGCGCTGAAGCGGCGGCCCGGATTCTGGCCCGCCGCCGTCACGACCGCGCGCGTATTGATCCGTCACGGCGACCGCAAGCGCGCCTTGAAGCTCATCGAGACCTTATGGACGACGAAGCCGCATCCCGACCTCGCCGCCGTCTATCTCGAAGCGCTGTCGAGCGAGCCCAATAGCGCCAAGCTGGCGCGGGTGGAGAAGCTCGCCAAAACGGCGCCCGATGCGCCCGAGAGCCGCCATTTTGTCGCGGAAATCGCGCTGTCGACGCGCGATTTCGCCAAGGCGCGCGCCGCGCTCGCGCCGCTCGTCGCGGAAGGACGGCATCCGACGGCGCATACCTGCTTGCTGATGGCGGAAATCGAGGACGCGGAACATGGGCCGTCCGGGCCCGTGCGCGAATGGCTCGCGCGGGCGAGCCGCGCCCCGCGCGATCCCGTCTGGATCGCCGACGGCGTCGTCGCCAAGACCTGGCTGCCGATCTCGCCCGTGACCGGAAAGCTCGACGCTTTCGAATGGCGCGCGCCGCCGGATTCCGCACATTACTACCTGACGGAAGAAGGCAAGCCCAATATTCCCGCGGCCTTCCTGACGCGCCCAGCGGCTGAGCCGATCGCGCTGCCGGCGACGGAGGCTTAAGGCGACGTCAGCGGGCGCGGCGGATGCGCACGTAAAGCGCGCCCTCGCCGCCGTGATGACGCGCCGCCGATCCGAAGCCGGAGACGACGTCGCGCAGAGCCGCAGCCTCCAGCCACAAGGGCACGACCCGGCGCAGCACGCCGCCCTCGTCGCGCGTCGCGCCTTTGCCGGTCACGACGATGGCGATGCGCGCCCCATCCGCCTGGGCGCGGCGCAGAAAAGAATTGAGCGCGCGCTGCGCCTCCGCCTGCCGCATTCCGTGAAGATCGATCTTGGCGTCGACATCGAGGCGCCCGCGTTTCAATTTGACGCGGGTGCGGCGGTCGATGTCGAGGACGGGCGGCGCGGGCTTCGGCGCCCGCGCGGGCGTAGCAGGGATGGTCGGAGCCGGAGCGGCGGGCGGGGGGACCGGCTCCCCCGGCGGCGCAGGGCTGGCGACGGGCTTTTTCGGGCGGGTTCGGGAAGGGCGAACGTCGGCCGTCGCCTTCGCCCATAAGTCGGCTTCGCCGCGGGAGAGGCGGCGCGCGTGACGACGCGGATTGTCTTCGCTCACGCGCCCCCTCCGTCATCGACCGGCGCCAACACGGCCATTTGCGCCTTGTGGCGCACGCGGCCCGCGAGCCGGCCCGCCGTCTCTCCCGCGCCGAAGAAAAGATCGGCCCGCGCCGGTCCGACGATCGCCGATCCCGTATCCTGCGCGATCATCAAGCGCCGAAACTCCGTCTCCGCCTCGTCCTCCCAAGGCAAACGCGCCGCGATCCAGAACGGCAGGCCGTAAGCCCAGATCGAGCGATCGACCGCGATCGACCGAAAGGGCGAGAGCGGCGCGCCCTGCCCGCCGATGGGCCCGAGGCGCCGCGCCTCCGACCCGTCAATATGGAAGAATACATAAGATCGGTTTTCCTGCATCAGCCGCCGGCCGGGCGCGCCGGGACCAAGGCCGAGGCCGCGCAACGTCGCCTTCAACGCGTCGAGCGACATATCCGCCGCCGCCGCCAGCTGGCGCTCGATCATCAGCCGTCCGACGGACGTATAGGGCCAGCCATTGCGCCCGTCATAGGTCAGCGCCAACGTCTCTCCGCCCGGCAGACGCAGCCGCGCCGAGCCCTGCACCTGAATGAGGAAGAGTTCGACCGGATCGCGAAGATAGGCGAGGGGATAGGCGCCTTGCGCCGCGCCTTCCTCCTCGATGGCGCGCCGGTCGGGATAGGGGACAAGCGCGCCGTCGGGGAGCCGCTTCGCGCTGGTGAGAATTTCGCCCGAAGGCGTTTCGAGCGGGGCGTCGTTCAGGGTGACGAGATCGGGCGGGCGCGACAGCGCCGGCGTCTCGAAGCCGGGCTCGGGCGCGAGCCGCGCCTCGACCTCGACTTCGTAATAGGCGGTGAGGAAGCCTTCGCGCCGGATAAAGTGTGGGCGAAACCAGCGGCGAAAGAAGGCCTCGGGATTGTCGGCGCCCTCGAGCGCGACGCGAGCCGCCGCGATCAGCGCGGGCGATGGCGCCTGCGCGGGCCGTTGCTCGCTCGCCCGCGCGACGATGATTTCGGCGGAGCGGCGGAAGGCGGCGAAGGCGGCGGAAAGATCATCGCGCCCGAACCCCGCCAGCGCCTCGAAATCCGCCTTTTCCAACATGCCGACATCGCCAAAAGCATTTCATACTCCGAAGCGACGGGGCGCTTCGGCGCGGAAATTCCGCTCAGTCTTCGGCCTGAGTCGCGACGAGCTTCCAATTGGGGTTGGCGGCTTTCGGGTCGCGGGCGAAGGTCCAACGCTCCACGACCTTGCGCGTCTGCCCGCCGTCGATGGTCTCTCCCGCGCGGTCGCGGCGCACATTCATCAGCCGCGTCGCGAAGCGCACGGTGACCTCATTGCGGCCGCCGACGGCGCGGGCGGCGTCGACCGTCGCGGAATCCATGGCGACGACGGCGGTCTCCATGGTTTCGCCGGCTTCCTCGCGGCGCGCGATCTCCGCCGCGAAGCCGTCGAATACTTCCTTCGAGAGCAGCGGCGCCAGCGTGTCGCGATCCCCTTTCGCGAAAGCGACAACGATCATCTCATAAGCGCGGCGCGCGCCGTCGAGAAAGGTTTTGCCGTCAAAGCTCGGATCGGCGGCGGCGATGGCGTCGAGGCCGCTCCAGGCCGCGGCGACGCCTTTCTCGGCGACGCCGTCCCAGCGCTCCGCGCCGCTAAGGCGCGATTGCGCCTCCGTCAAAGGCGCGGCGCCCGGCAGCGGCGCGACGG
>NZ_JAZHYN010000027.1:0-45682 GCF_036576025.1 Methylocystis borbori
TTGCGCGATCTCGCGGCGCTGCGCGACTGTTTGCGCACGGATCCGACCTGGCGCGCGGTGCGCGAGGCGAAGCCGCTCTGCGAGCCGATCCTTGCCGCCGCGCGGCGGTCGAACGCCCTGCCGGGGGGCGTTCCCGCCGACTTCTCCTGCGAGCCGCAGGGCGAGGCGCGCGACCTTCTCGCGGCGCGCGACGAAACCATCGCGGCGCGCGCGGCTTTCGATCAGAAATGCGCGCTCGAAGGCGCGCTGCGCGACGAACTCTCGGCGGTCGTCGCCAAGATAAGAGCCGCGCCGCCCTCCGACAGAACCGCCGCCGCCAACGGCTTCAACGAGGCGAAGACGCTCGTCGACGCCTGCGTCGTCGCCGGCAAGGCGGCGGGGCTCTCCGAAGAAGAAGTGCGCGAACTCCTAAAAAAGAGCGACGCCTATCTGCGCGCCCACAGCTCCGAGCGCAATAAATTCGAACTCGCGCGCGAGGCCTTCTGGAGCTTCACGCCGGATTCGACCATGGCGATCGGCGTCGCCATGGCGCAGGATCTTTTTCTCTTCATCATGAAATTTCTCTCGGAGATCTTCCGGCGCGGCTATGACGCGCGCGAACGGCGCCAATTCTCCGCCCCGATCGATCTTTCGGACGATGAGGACGAAGCCGTCGATATAAGGGCGATGAAGGCGATCCTGCGCATCGCGCGGCCGGTGCATGGCGATATGAGCGAAATCGATCCCGATTGCGAAATGATCGCCGTCCTGCCGCCCAATGTGCGCGACAATATCGTCGCGATCCTCAACCGGCTGGTGCGCGACGAGATCGCCCATGTCGATCGCAAAAACGCTTATCTCGTCGACAATGTCACGGTGACGCAGATCGAAGCGCGGCTCCAGGCGGCTTTGCGGCCGCGCGCCGCCCGCGCCTTTCGGCTCGCGGGGGAAGGCGATCTGGCGCATAGCGGTCCGCGCGCCTATTACGCCGATCCCCACGCCGCAAGCCTGCCGCGCCGGCGCTCCCCCGCGCTCGAACGCTATCTCATCCCGGACGCCGGGCCGATCGACGCAAGACAGTCGGGTTAGAGCATTTTCCGTCGAAGTGGATGCCGGTTCGGCGTAGAAAATGCGTCAGTTCAAAAAACTAGAGCGCATTCGTGAATCGATGATTCACGAATGCGCTCTAGGCGGGTTCACGCGGCGACGGACGCGGACCTCGCGTCGGCGGAGGCCGCCGCGCGCAAGGAGGGAAGGTAGCGTAGGCACAGGCCCTGCGGCGCGCAGCGCAGTCCGGAGACGACGCTGATCTCGCGCCACCTCGGATAGCTCATCGGCAAGAATTGTAGGGCGAGGCCCATGGCGGCGAGAAAATCGGCCTCGCTCGCGAAATCGTCGGCGCCGAAGGTGAAGGTCGCGTCCTCGCCCCGTTCCGCGCCCCGCGCGAGGAATTCGAGCGTCGGCGCCGCCCAGCGGGCCTTTTCCAGCGCCTCCTCCTGCGCGCTCCAGGCGTCGCGCGGATCGACGCGGCGCACGAGATAGGACAGCGGCCCATCGCCAAAGCGCGAGGCTTGGTCCTGCGTCACGAGATCGGGACGCGCCTCGAGGTCGGCGCCCGCCATGGCGAGGAGCGCCGCCGGATGGCGCCGCCACTCCGCCGAACTGACGATCCATATGGCGCTCTGCTGATAGAGGCGCCCCTGCCCACCCTCGCCGTCCTCCGGACGAAAACGCGCCCGCAGAAAGACCGCGCGACGCGACTCCTGTTCCGGCGCGACGCGCGCGAGAAGGCCGCCGAGGCGGCGCGCGGCGGGATCAATCCGCTCCGCCTCAAGCCGGCGCAAGCCCGTGAGCCGCGGCGGCGAAAGAAGCCGGTCGTCCTCGGCGCGCAAATTGCGGCTGCGGCGGGTCACGCCATAGCCCTCGGCCGCGGGAATGCGCAGCGTCGCGCCCGAAGCGAGCTTTCCGTAATGAAGCCGATCGAGAAAGATTTCGGCCGTGTCGTCGCCTTGGGGCGCCGTGCTCCGCATCGTCGATCCTTGCCGCGCGAGTTTCGCGCGCCTCGACCTTACGCGCCGCGGCTTAAGCAAGGATTGACGCATAGGAAGATTCGTTCAGCGGCAAAGGAAGGCCGTTGACGTCTAGACGTCTTTATATAAGATCGCCGCCATCAACGGGGGCGGCGAAAATGTATGAACGCGGAGCGATCAGAGACGCCGTCATCGACTGCCTGCGCGATATGGGCCAAGATGTTCCCATGGACGAAATTCTCGCAGCGGTGACTAAGCGCCTCGGCGCTGTCCCGCAATCCTCCGTGCGGTCCTACCTCAATCTCAATACGCCGTCGCTTTTTGAACGGACAAGTCGCGGCCGCTACCGGCTGCGCGGCATAGCCGCCATCGATTGCGCGAAGATAGATGCTAATGCGCAAATCGGTCGCGCAAAACTCTTTCACGCCGACGCATTCAACTGGCTCGCCGCGCGACCGCCAAAATCAATTCACGCCGTCGTAACCGATCCGCCGTACGGAATTGTGGAATATAGCGCCAAGGAGAAGGCGAAGCTTCGAGAAGGAAAAGGCGGCGTCTGGCGAATCCCGCCTTCCTTCGACGGACACAAACGAGCGCCGCTTCCAAGATTCACCGTTCTCTCGAACGACGATCACAAGGCGCTTGCTTCGTTCTTTCGGCGTCTCGGAACGCTCCTCGTTCGCGCATGCGTTCCGGGAGCGAATGTCATTGTGGCGTCGAATCCCTTGCTTTCGCATATCGTCGCAAGCGCCATGAGCGAGACGGGGCTGGAACTGCGGGGCTATATCGCTCGGCAGGTGATGACGATGCGCGGCGGCGACCGCCCCAAGAACGCCCATGAGGAATTTGAGGATGTGAGCGTCATGCCCAGATCGCAGTGGGAGCCTTGGGTGGTCCTGCGAGCGCCTCTGGAAGGCCGTGTGCAAGACAATTTGCGCCGATATGGCGTTGGCGGCTTCCGGCGCCTCTCCAAGGACAAGCCATTCGGCGACGTTATCCGTTCACATCCCACACCCACGAAAGAGAAAAAAATCGCGCCGCATCCGAGCCTCAAGCCGCAGGCCTTTATGCGTTCGATCGTGCGCGCCTCTCTCCCGCTTGAGACCGGGATCGTATGCGATCCATTCGCAGGCGCCGGCGCGACGCTCGCCGCTGCAAACGCCGTCGGCTATGCTTCCGTCGGGGTGGAAATAGATCGCGACTATTATGACTTGGCGCTCGCGAGCATGCCGCGTCTTGCCGCGCTCAAAGTCGAACAGGAGACTTAGGACTTACTTATCTTGTAGATCACGCCGGCTCTCAGTTTCTTGAGGCCGTCGCGATGCAAAGTGGCCGTGTCCGTGCCGAGATCACCGCGCTTATTGCGCCGAAAATCAGCCTCTTCGACCTTCGCCAGATAGACCTCGACGAATTGCATGGGCGCCCGAGCGGAGGCAGGCTCCGTTGTTACGTCAACCTCGTAGACAAACACGCACATCCACTGATTGCGCGCCCCATGCGTATCGACGGCGCCGCCGCGCTTCGTGGTGCTTTTGATCTCCACGCCTTCCTGGCCAGAGGCGACGGCGTCGCCAGGATATTTTCCTCGCAGCACCAAATCCGGATGCCCATTATGGTGCGCATTCTCGACGAGGGATCGCGAAAAACGCGCGAGCGACGCCGTCATCATATCCGAAATAATTCCCGACAATGCCTGTGGGCGCAGCATGTCATCCAGACGTTTCAGCCCCTTATCCAGCAACAGTTGATTCACGTCGTAGAAAAAGTCGTACAGATCCTCCATCGCATGTTCGAAATCCGACTGGCGAAGGGAAAACGGATAAATGGCATGCGGATTAAAGGACGCCCGGTCGATCAGGGCTTTCTTGAGAGTCACATCTTGCTCCGGCCAATATGAATATAGCTTTTTTTATATCTTTTCAGGCGGCCTCCTCCCCACGCGCGTCGAGCTGCGCGTAGGAGAAGGTGAAGGCGCTGTCGAGGCCAAGCGCGGCGTAGATGATCGGCTCGGCGGTGAGGAAGGGGCGCCAATATTCGCCATAGGCGCGCGCGCCTTCGAGGCCGGCGCGGCGAAAGCGGCGTTCGCCCGGCTGATGCGGATCGATATTGGGATTTTGGAACCGCTTGGCGAAGCCATAGGCTGAGCAAACGGTGAAGCGCACCGAAACGCCGTCCCTCGGCGCCTCGAGCGCACGCAGCCGGTCGAGCCATTGCGCGGCGCGCAGCGATTTGCGCAGCGTATGCAGCGCCACCGCGGGATCGCAGGCGTAGGTGAAGGCGCTGGGGCCGAGCCGCGCGAACAGCCGTTCATATTGCGAAAAGACCACGATAAGCCGTTTCAGCTTTTTTCCCTGCGCGAGCGTCAGCCTGTCGATGAGCCGCGCGAGCGTGCCGGACCAGCCCGAATCCTCCAGCCTCACCAGCGGCAGCACGATGACGATGGCGTCCGAATCGAGCATCTGCCCCGCGAGCTTCGCCTTGACGTCGTTCAAAATGGCGACCTCGGCGCCGTCCGGCGGAACGGCGATCTCGCCGGCGGAATCGACGATCTCCAAAAGCCAGGGGCCGCGCAGCAGCGCCGCTGGAGGCGCCTCGCCGTTCACCGTGAGGCGGAAGCGATATTCATAGGTGTCGAGCGTGTCGGTGGCGACGCCGCCTTCGGCGAATTCACGCCGCAGCCGCTCATAATCGCCCTGCTCGACATTGAGGAGATCGGCTTTGCGCGGCTCGGTATTCTCGGCGTAAAATTCGGTCTCCAGGATCGGCTGCAGGGCCGGCCGCAGGCGCGGCGAATAGCCGAAGGCGCTTTGCGCGACGCAATCGACAAGCGAGGCGAGCAGCGACGACTTGCCGCCCTTCTTCGGCCCGATGAGGCAGATCGTCAGTTTTTCCGTCATCCGCCCTCTTGCTCCCGAAGCCGCTCCTTGACCATACAGGGCGGGAAAAGCGCGCGAAAGATGACGCGCCCGCCTCTCCCATGTTAAGCGCCGCCATGCTCGAAGGCCTACCTCCAAACGGCGCCAGCCATGTGCTGCGCCTCTCCTGCGACGAGCGGCGCGCCCGCGCCGTCGCCGACATCATCGTCGAAACATTCGATCCGACCGAGACCGCCGCCGCCGCATTCGAGGAAGACGGCGGCCCGCAATGGACGGTGGAGGTCTATTTCGCCGAGGCGCCGGACGAGCCGGAAATTCGCGACCTGATCGCGGCGGCGACGGACGAAGAGACCGCGCAGGCGGCGAGTTTTTCCACCATCGCAGAAAAGGACTGGGTGGAGAATGCGCTCGCCGGCCTCGCGCCGGTGCGCGCCGGCCGCGTGCTGGTGCATGGCGCGCATGACCGGGCTCGACGACGCCCGAACGACATCGGCGTCGAGATCGAGGCGGCGCTCGCCTTCGGCACCGGCCATCACGGCACGACGCTCGGCTGTCTCTTGGCGCTCGCCCGCATCGCCCGCCGCCGGCGCCCAGCCCGCATTCTCGATGTCGGGACGGGCACGGGCGTGCTCGCCATCGCCAGCGCCCTCCTCTTCCATCAGCGCGTCGCCAGCGGCGACGTCGATCCTGTCGCGGTCGAGACGGCCAGCGCCAACGCCCGCGCCAATGGCGCCGGCGCCTTCGTGCGGCCGGTCGTCGCCACGGGGCTGCGCCATGCGGCGCTGCAAGGCGAATATGATCTGATCTTCGCCAATATTCTGGCGAAGCCCTTGCGGCTGCTCGCGCCGAGCCTCGCCCGCGCGGCGGCGCCGGGCGCCGAGCTCGTGCTGTCGGGCCTCCTTGCGCGCGACGTTCCGGGCGTGCTCTCCGCCTATCGCGCGCAAGGCTTTTTCTTGGCCGAGCGGCGCGACATCGACGGCTGGGCGACGCTGCTTTTTCGACGCGGCGGCGGCGGATGGTAAGGCGGGCGACGGCGCCTGCCTCATTACGAGGCGCCGACGGCGCTTGTATTGCGGTTGCTCAACGCTCTCGCCGCTATTAGCTTCTCCTTATGTTCGAAGCGAAATTCCAGACCTTCGCCGACGACGCCTCCAGCGGCGACAGCGCGGCGCGGCTCAAAGCCCTGCGCGCCGAGCTCAAGCGGCAGGGCCTCGACGGCTTTCTCGTTCCCCGCGCCGACGCGCATCAGAACGAATATGTGCCCAAATGCGCCGAGCGGCTCGCCTGGCTCACGGGCTTCACCGGCTCCGCCGGCTTCGCCGCCGTGCTGGAGAAGCAGGCGGCGATCTTCGTCGACGGCCGCTATGTGATTCAGGTGCGCGGCGAGATCGACGCCAAGCTCTTCGCGCCGCTCGACATCGCCGAGATCGCGCCGTCGAAATGGCTCGTCCAGCACGCGCATGAAGGCGCGCGCATCGGCTACGATCCCTGGGTGCATACCAGCGCGCAGATCGAGCGCTTTACCAAGGCGCTCGCGGAAAAGAAGATCGAACTCGTTCCGCTCGACATCAATCCCATCGATGCGCTCTGGGCCGATCGCCCGCAGGAGCCGCAAGGCGCCGTCGTCGGCCACCCGCCCCGTTACGCCGGCGAGCGCGCGAGCGCGAAGATCAAAAAGCTGCGCGCGGCCCTGAAAGACGTGGACGCGGCCTTATTGTCCGATCCGCACGCCATCTGCTGGGCCTTCAACATTCGCGGCGCGGATGTGGCGCATACGCCGATCGCGCTCTGCTTCGCGCTTCTGCCGAAGGAAGGCGCGCCGATCCTTTATATCGACGACGCGAAGCTGGCGGCGCCGGTCCGCGCCGCGCTCGAAAAATTCCTCACGCTGAAAGCGCCGGATGCGCTCATCGGCGATCTCGCTGAGGCCGGCAGGCGCGGCGCGACGATGCTGTTTGATTCCGCGACCGCGCCGCAAAAGCTCGTCGAGACCTTGCGCGCGGCGGGCGGCAAGCCGCGCCTCGAAGACGATCTGGCGTCGCTGCCCAAGGCGATTAAGAATACGGCGGAGCTCGATGGCGCGCGCGCGGCGCATATTCGCGACGGCGCGGCGCTGACGCGCTTTCTCGCCTGGTTCACCGAGACCGCGCCGAAGGGCGGGCTGACGGAAATCTCGGCGGCCGAGGCGCTCGAGACCTTCCGGCGCGAGAATGGCGATCTGCGCGACATTTCCTTCCCAACGATTTCCGCCTTCGGCGAACATGCGGCGATTCCGCATTATCGCGTGACGGAGAAAAACAATCTCAAGATCGGACGCGGCGTCTATCTCGTCGACAGCGGCGCGCAATATCTCGACGGCACGACCGATGTGACGCGCACGGTGGTCGTCGGCCGCGCCTCGAAACAATTGCGCGATCATTTCACCCGCGTGCTGAAAGGCCATATCGCCATCGCCCGCGCGGTGTTCCCGAAGGGCGTCTCCGGCGCGCAGCTCGACTCTTTCGCGCGCCGCGCGCTGTGGGAGGCGGGACTCGATTTCGATCACGGAACCGGCCATGGCGTCGGCGCCTATCTCTCCGTGCATGAAGGGCCGCAGCGCATCTCCAGGCTCGGAACGACGCCGCTGCGGCCGGGCATGATCCTCTCGAACGAGCCCGGCTATTACCGCGCCGGCGAATATGGGATCAGGCTCGAGAATCTCGTCATCGTCGAGAAACGCGAGATCGCGGGCGCCGAGCGCGAGATGTATGGCTTCGAGCCGCTCACCCTCGCGCCATTCGATTTGAATTGCGTCGAGGCGGGATTGCTGGCGCGCGAAGAGATCGACTGGCTCAACGCCTATCATGCGCTGGTGCGCAAGACGCTTTCGCCGCTTGTCGACGCCAAGACGCGCAAATGGTTGAGAGAGGCGACGCGGGCGATCTGACGCGCCGTCATTGGCAACCGCGCGGGAAGCGGCCGCTTCCGATTAACCGCTCGGATGTCATTCCCGACGCTTCGCTTAGCGAAGCGATCGGGAATCCAGAGCAAAGCAAGCATTGTTGAATCGGCTCTGGATTCCCGGGCAGGCCTTTAGCCTGCCGGGAATGGCGCGTCGTGCGAACCGGTCAACCAGATTCCGTCGGACGACTCCGCCGTCACGCAAACATCACATAAGCGTCACGCAACCTCTATCGGACCGTCATCGAAACGCAGCCTCCGCGTCGCGAAAACGAAGCGTCGCGCGCGTAGCCTTGCGTCATGGCGTTTACATCGGACCGGCTGGCGAAGCTGACGCGCGATGCGTCATCCGAGCCGCAAGCAGACGGCGCCCTCGCCGCCACATGGGGCGAGCGCCTTTACGAGGCGGACCTCGCCGCCGTGCATCTCTTCTCGCGCAGCGCGCAATCAACGATCGGGCGCTTCTCGGCGATCGCGATCAGCAAGCTCGGCAATGGCTGGATCTATCTGATCCTTCTGCCGATCGTCCTTGTCGGCCTCGGCTGGCAGGGGCTGCATGTCGCGGCGCTCGCCGGCGTCAACGCCGCGCTGCTGCATGTCCTCTACCCGATCATCAAGCGTCGCTTCTGCCGCAAGCGCCCGTTCCATGTGGACGCGCGGCTGCCCTCGCTCCTCAAGACGCTCGACGACCATTCCTTTCCGAGCGGCCACGCCATGACGCTGACGGGCGTGCTCGCGCCGATCGTCATCGCCTGGCCGGCGACGACGCTTTCGGCGGCGCTGCTCATCCTGTCGATGGCCTGGTCGCGCATCGCGACGGCGCATCATTATCCTAGCGACGTCCTTGCCGGCGTCGCGCTGGGCGGCGCCCTCTCCTATCCGCTCGCAAGCGGCGTGCTCGCCTATTGGTGAGCCTCTACGCCGCCTGCGGCAGGTCGACGGCAGGCGCGAGGAACGGGGCGACGCGTCCGCGCGCGCCTTCGAGCGCGCCGGGGACGAGTTCGAGACCCAGAAAGCGCGCGCGCTCGACCGGACCCGGCATCGTCAGCCGCACGGTGAAACGCCGCTCAAATCCAAAGCGCGCGTAATAGGGCGCGTCGCCGACGAGCAGCACGGCGCGATGGCCGAGCGATTCGGCGCGCTCGAGCGATTCTTCGATCAGCGCTCGGCCGATCCCAAGCGAGCGCGAAGACGCGGCGACGGCGAGCGGGCCGAGCAGCAGCGCGTCGCGTCCGCCCGCCAGAATCGGCCACAGCCGCAGCGTGCCGATCAGCGCGCCCTCGTCGTCCGTCGCGATAAGCGCAAGACCCGGCGCCGGCGCGCGGCCGTCGCGCAGCCGCTGACAGGTCTTCAAGAAACGCGCGGGACCGAAGGCTGCGTCGAGCAAGGCTTCGCGCGCGTCGATATCGCCCTGCGCTTCGTCGCGCAGGACGAAAGGCGCGCGGGAGAGCAACGCGCCGGGCGCGCGCGGCGCCAAAGCGGGCAAGTGGCAAACATGGTCAAAGGCCATCTTTTCCTCCCTTTGAGAAGGACAAGCGACCCTCGCGCCTGGCGCATACGCGCCCGCCGAACGGGACTGAACTGGGATGATTCTCCGCCCTCGCCCTTCGAGACGCGAGCTTCGCTCGCTCCTCAGGGTGAGGGCGGCAGGGGCGCCGCCGTAACGTTTCCCTCATCCTGAGGAGGCCTCGAAGAGGCCGTCTCGAAGGACGAGGGAAACGACTGAGCCGACTCAGATCACATGAGTCTCGAGCGGCGGGAAACCGTTGAATCCGACGGCCGAATAGGTCGTCGTATAGGCTCCCGTTCCCTCGATGAGCACCTTCGCGCCGATTTCGAGCGAGACCGGCAGATCATACGGCTGCTTCTCATAGAGCACGTCGACGCTGTCGCAGCTCGGCCCCGCGATCACGCAAGGGCTCGTCTGCGCGCCGTCGGCCGGCGTGCGGATGGGATAGCGGATCATCTCATCCGTCGTCTCGGCGAGGCCGTTGAATTTGCCGATGTCGAGATAGACCCAGCGAATCTCGTTCTCGTCCGCCGACTTCTTCGAGATCAACACGACCTCCGCCTCGATCAACCCGGCGTTGCCCACCATGCCGCGGCCCGGCTCGATGATCGTCTCGGGAATGCGGTTGCCGAAATGCTTCGAGAGCGCGCGGAAGATCGCATTGCCGTATTGCTTCACCGCCGGCACGTTCTTTAGGTATTTCGTCGGAAAGCCGCCGCCGAGATTGATCATCTGGAGGTTGATTCCCCGCTCCGAGAGGTCGCGGAAAATCTCCGCCGCCGACTCCAGCGCGCCGTCCCACATGCGCGGATTGGTCTGCTGCGAGCCGACATGGAAGGACACGCCATAGGCGTTGAGGCCCAGCGCATGCGCATGCTCCAGCACGCCCGTCGCCATCTCCGGCGCGCAGCCGAATTTGCGCGACAGCGGCCATTCGGCGCCCGTCCCGTCGCACAGGATGCGGCAAAACACCTTGGAGCCCGGCGCGGCGCGCGCGATCTTCTCGACCTCGGCGACGCAATCGACGGCGAAGAGCCGCACGCCGAGCTCATAGGCGCGGACGATGTCGCGCTCCTTCTTGATCGTATTGCCGAAGCTGATGCGGTCGGCCGTCGCGCCCGCGGCGAGCGCCTGCTGGATTTCGACGACCGAGGCCGTGTCGAAGCAGGAGCCGAGCGAGGCGAGCAGCGACAGGACTTCCGGCGCGGGATTCGCCTTCACAGCGTAGAACACGCGCGTGTCCGGCAGCGCCTTGGCGAAGCCGAGATAATTGTCGCGCACGACGTCGAGATCGACGACGAGGCAGGGGCCGTTGTCGCGGCCAGCGCGGCGTCGGTCGGCGAGGAATTCGAGAATGCGGTCGGTCATTGGTGGCCCCCTTGCGCGGCGAACCGCGCCCAGATCGTAAGCGTCAACGGACGCGCCGCTCCGTTCGCCCGCGCGCGATGGAGACGCGACGAACGTTGGCCTTGGCGGTCCATGGCCGCGCGAGCGCGAGCGCTCAGGCGGCCGGTTGATGCGCCGTTGACTGGCCGATGGACAAACAGGCGCGCAAAAGCGCGCACGCTTCCCGTTGGACAGCCATCGATTGGAATGGGGGAACCCCGTTCCGCACGCCCGGCAAGAAAGACAAGCCTCTTCGGTACGCCGACCTTTGGAGGGGTCGACAGAGACGAAAAAGCCCGGTCCGTCGTTGCTTTAAGTCGCGATCCTCCGCAGAGACGGAGTTCGCCGGTTCGCCTCCGGCTGCCGGTTTATGTTTGGCGGTTAACCGGCCTCTTGTCCGGATCCCCGCCCACCGACACACGACCACAGGCACGTGCGATTTGGGCAAACTCTAGATACGCGCTTTTCACGCCGATACAAGAGGTTTTTGCGCAGCACGGAACCTTTTTAATCAGGCCGCCGCTTTCCGTCGCGTCGGCGCCTACTTCTTGCGCGACTGAAACGATAGAGTTAGAGCAGTTTATAAGGAGCGGGCGCGCTGGCGGCGCGCGCATCGGGCGGCGGACATTGACGGATTTGGGGATGACAGGATTCACACGGCGGCAATTTGTCGGCGCGCTTTCGGCGGTCAGCGCGCAATTCGCCCTACCCCGCTTGAGCCAGGCGGGGACGCCGAACCTTGCGCCGCGATTCGGCTTCGACGACGTGGTGCAGCGGGCGCGCGGATTGGCGCTTGCGTCCTTTGAGGACGCGCCCTCGCGTCTTCCGGACCCGTTCAACGCTCTCGACTACGACTCCTGGCGAGACATCCGCTTCCGCCGCGACCGCGATATTTTCGCGGGGGCCGACGGCGGCTTTCGGCTGGAGACGTTTCATCTCGGCTTCCTCCACCGGCGCGCCGTCACGGTGAATATGATTCGCGACGGCATCGCGACGCCTATTCCCTATTCGCCGGCGCTTTTCGACTATGGCCGCCTTAAGGTGGAGAAGGCGCCGCCCGTCAACACCGGCTTCGCTGGCTTCCGCCTGCATTTCCCCGTCAATGAGCCGCATGTGCACGACGAGGCGATCTCCTTTCTCGGGGCGAGCTATTTCCGCTTTCTCGGACGCGACCAGAAATACGGACTCTCGGCGCGCGCGCTCTGCGTCGAAGCCGGCACGAACGCCGAGACCTTCCCCTTCTTTCGCGAATTTTGGGTCGAGACGCCGGAGAAGGGAAGCAATCAGGCGACGATCTACGCGCTTCTCGACGGCGAGGCGGCGACGGGCGCCTATCGCTTCGTTCTGACCGTCGGGCTGGAAAGCGCGCTCGACGTGCAGGCGGTGTTGTTCCCGCGCCGCGCCGACGTCAAATTCGGACTTGCGCCGCTCACCTCAATGTATCTGACCGGCGAAAACGACCGGACCGTACAGGACGGCTTTCGCACCGAGCTGCATGATTCGGACGGGCTCTCGATCCATATGGGGACGGGAGAATGGCTGTGGCGTCCGCTCAGCAACCCCGAGCGCCCACGGATCACGTCTTTCCTCGATCCCAACAACCGCGGCTTCGGCCTGCTGCAACGCGACCGCACTTTCGAATCCTATCAGGACCTCGATCTCGCCTATGAGAACCGTCCGAGCTATTTCATCGAGCCGACAGGCGATTGGGGCGAAGGGCGCGTCGAACTGATCGAACTGCCGACGCGCGACGAAACCAACGACAATATCGTCGCGAGCTGGGTGGCGGCGAAAGCGCCCGAGCCAGGCGAGGCTTATACTTACGCCTATACCATCACCGCCGGGCTGGAGATGCCGCGCCTCGCCCCGAATGGACGCGTCGTCAATACATTCGAGGCGCCGGCGCGCGCGCTCGGCTCGGCGGAGCCGGTCGATCCGGGCGCGCATCGTTTCCTCGTCGATTTCGCCGGCGGCGATCTTGGCTATTACGTCGCCGATCCCGCCCAGGTCGAAGCCGTCGCGACGACGACGGCGGGACGCATCGTACGCGCGGGCGTCATGGCGAACGCCCATATCGACGGGCTGCGCGCCCAGTTCGACATTTCAGTGAAGCCGGGAGAGACGGCCGATATTCGGCTATTTCTGCGCGCCAGCGGCCGCACGCTGACCGAGACCTGGACCTATCCCTGGACGTCGCCGGGCAGGGCCTGAGCGGCTCAATCTTCTTAACGCGTTGGAGCCGGAAGCCGCGACGTTAGCGCTCCTGCTCTATGCTTTTGAGCCGGGCGAGATCGAAGGCCTCGACGTCGCGTAGCAATTCGATGAAGGCCGTCGCCCAATAATCTGCGACCGCCTCGCCTTTCTCCGCGCTTGCTTTTGACGCGTCGCCCATCGCGCCGGCGGGCGAGAGATCCTGCGCCATCCAGCCGAAGCCCGCCGGGCGATCCGCGCGAAGCCAGGCGAAGTCGCGCTCGAAGTCGAGCGTCGCCGGCGGGAAATTCCTGGCGCGCGCCATATCGACGAGCTCTGGCCTGAAGGCCAGCATCAGCGAGGTCTCGATCTCGCCGCCATGGATGCCGTGGCGCAGCTCCGCCGGTGCGAAAAGCCCGTCGGGATAGCCAAAGCGCGCCCAGGAGGCGACGACCGCGAGCGCGGAGAAGCGAATGCGCAGATCGAGCGCCGCCTGCGTCACCAGCCCCGAATTGCCGCCATGGGAATTGAGCAGGACGAGTTTTTTGACGCCCGCCCGCAGCGCGCTTTCGGCAAGTTCGGCGATGACGCGCGCCGCCGTTTGGTATGTGAGCGTCAATGTGCCGGGAAAGTCGAGATGCTCGATGGAGACGCCCACGCTCTGCATCGGCAGAAAGACGGCGTCGAGGTCTTCTGGCAGGCGCGACGCGACGCGCTCGATGCAGCCTTCCATGATCATGGCGTCGACGCCGAGCGGCAGATGCGGCCCATGCTGCTCGACCGCCGCCACCGGCAGAACGGCGATGACGCGCGACAGGTCATGGGCGCGCATGTCGCGCAGCGAGAGTTCGGACCAGAAGGGCGAGGGCAGCATCGCGCTTAAGCATAAGCGGCTTCCGGCTCAAGGGGAATGCACGGCGGGGGCGACGCGGCTATATTGGAGAGAAGAAGGAGGAAACCGCCCATGCCGCATCGCGCCATTTCCCGCCGTAAAGCTCTCTGCTTGGGCGCCAGCGCCGCCGCCTTGCTCTTCGCCCTGCCCGCCCGCGCCGAGGCGATCAAGGCGGTCGTCCACAAGAGCGCGACCTGCGGCTGCTGCGGCCTCTGGGGGGCGCGGCTGCGCCAGGAGGGCTATGCGGTCGAGGAAATCGACGAACCGGACCTCGACGCCGTGAAGACGCGCCTCGGCGTTCCCGACCAACTGGCCTCCTGCCACACCGCCGAAATCGACGGCTATATCGTCGAAGGCCATGTTCCGCCGCAGGCGATCGCGCGGCTTTTAAAGGAGCGCCCGAAGGCGATCGGTCTCGCCGCCCCCGGCATGCCCATGGGCTCGCCCGGCATGGAGGGCGCTCGCGAGGAGGTCTATATACTGTATTTGTTCGACGCCTCCGGCGCGCGCGAATATGGCAAGTGGCGCGGCGACAAGCCCGCCTGATCCGCGCCGGGCTGGGCCTCGCCGCCGCCAGCGGCCGCAAGGCCGAGATAGCGCGCGGCGCCGCGCCCGGCCGCGAGACCGGTGGCGAAAGCCGCCTGCAGCAGATAGCCGCCGGTCGGCGCGTCGTAATCGAGCATCTCGCCGGCGACGAAAACGCCCGGCAACTTTTTGAGCATTAGATCGTCGTCGACTTCGTCGAAGGAGACGCCGCCCGCCGTCGAGATGGCGCGCTCCAGACCGGCGACGCCGACGACGGTCAGCGGCGCGTTTTTGATCAGCGCGGCGAGCGCCTCGCTGTCGCGCGGCAGGCCGTCGCGACGCGCCTCGCGCAGCAGGCCGATCTCAACTTTCGAGAAGCCCGCCTTGCGCAGGAAATTGGCGTGCGACTGCTTTTGCGGACGATGCGACAGTTTGCGCGCGAGACATTCGAGGCTCGTGTCGGGACGCAGATCGATCGCGAGCGTCGTCGCGCCGTCTTTTGCGGCCGCCTCGCGCATGCGCGAGGAAAGCGCATAGACCGGCCCGCCTTCGAGCCCGTTGCGGGTGACGACGATGTCGCCGCGCGCGCGGGCGTCGCCATGGCGCAGCAGCACGGTCTTGACCGGCTGGCCCTCGAAATCGCTGCGGAAGATCGGGCTCCAGGCGATGAGCGCGCCGCTGTTGGCGGCGGCGAGCGGCGTCACCCGCACGCCCTGCGCGTCGAGCCGTGCGGCCCAGGCGCCGTCGGAGCCAAGGCGCGGCCAGGAGGCGCCGCCGAGCGCCAGCACCAGCGCGTCGACCTTGCGGACGATCTCGCCGCCGTCGGGGCCCAGCAGCCGCAAGGCGCCCGATTCGGAGAAGCCCATGAAGGCGTGCCGCGTGGCGATCGCGACGCCGAGACGCGACAGCCTTCCGAGCCAGGCGCGCAACAGCGGCGACGCCTTGAAGCTTGCCGGGAAGACGCGTCCGCTCGTGCCGACGAACGTCGTTTCGCCAAGCTCGGCGCAGAAGTCGCGCAGCGCCTGCGGCGGCCAGGCATGAATGAAGGGCGCGAGCCGCGTCGCCGCCGCGCCATAACGCGAGATGAAACGCTCGATGGCTTCGCTATGCGTGATGTTGAGGCCGCCGCGTCCCGCCATTAAGAATTTGCGCGCCGGGCTCGCCTTGTGCTCATAGATGACGACGCGGGCGCCCGCCTGCGCCAGCGCATCCGCGGCGAAAAGACCTGCGGGGCCCGCGCCGATGACGGCGCAGAACGGAGCCTCGGCGTCGCGAATGGGAAGAGCCTCCATTGGGCGGCGATCGTCGATGCGCCTATATGGATGGATTCGGCCCATCTCTCGCGCAGCGTCGGCGTTTCCTGTTTAGGCTCGATATCATGGGCGCATGGGCGCGCGGAAGAAATCCTGAATGAACATTAAAGAGCTGCATCAAATTGACGCACCTGCGCGCTTCGAGTTTGTCGTGGCGCCGCAAGAAGCCGGCGCGCGCCTCGACCGATTTCTCGCGGAAAGGCCTGAGCTTATTGCGGCGCATCTCTCGCGCAGCCGCGTCAAGGCGCTGATCGAAGACGGCCGCGCGACGATACAAGAAGCGGCGGCGCGCGATCCGGCGAAGAAACTCGCGGAGAGCGACAAAGTCACGCTCATCGTGCCGCCGCCGGCGCCCGCCGAACCCAAGGGGGAGAACATCGCGCTTAACATCGTCTATGAGGATGCGCATCTTCTCGTCCTCGACAAGCCGGCGGGACTCGTCGTGCATCCGGCGAGCGCGCATGAGAGCGGCACGCTCGTCAATGCGCTCATCGCCCATTGTGGGAACAGCCTTTCCGGCGTCGGCGGCGTGAAGAAGCCCGGCATCGTGCATCGCATTGACAAGGATACGAGCGGGCTGCTCGTCGTCGCCAAGACCGACGCCGCGCATCACGGCTTGTCGCGGCTCTTCGCCGACCATGGCCGCACGCTGTCATTGACGCGCGAATATCTCGCTTTCGTCTGGGGCGTTCCCGAACGCGCGCATGGAACGATCGACGCGCCGCTCGGGCGCCATTCGACGCAACGCGAGAAGATGGCGGTCGTGTCTGAGGCGCGCGGACGAGAGGCGATCACCCATTGGGAAAGAATAGAGGATTACGGCGTCGCATCGCTTGTGCGCTGCCAGTTGGAAACTGGCCGCACGCATCAGATCCGCGTGCATATGGCGCATATCGGCCATCCGCTGATCGGCGATTCAACCTATGGCGCGGGCTTCAAGACCAAGGTCGCGAAGCTTTCCGAAAAAGCGCGCGCAGTCGTCGAAAGCTTGGGCCGCCAGGCGCTCCATGCCGCAACGCTCGGCTTCGAACATCCGATCACGGGCGAGGAGATGATGTTCGAAAGCGAACTGCCGGCGGATTTGGCGTGGTTGAGGGAGGCGTTGGCGGAGATTTGAAGGCCCGCGCCAAACCCCTGGCCCCTCATCTCACTTCTCCCCGCAAGCGGGGAGAAGGGATAGCGGCGCCGCGCCTTCGCAACATAGCGCGCGCGTGATTTTTTCGCGTAACGCTTGCCACCCCTCTCCCCGCTTGCGGGGAGAGGTAAGGTGAGGGGCTGGGTGAGTAGCGTAATGTCGCGACGCTCGGCTTCGAACATCCGATCACGGGCGAGAAGATGATGTTTGAGAGCGAATTGCCGGAGGATTTGGCCGGGTTGAGGGAGGCGTTGCGCAAGGCGTGAGCGCTCGATTATCGACTGTTTAACGACAAAGGCGCGTGGGCCATTATTGGGGCGCGCATAATTCCCTGTCGAGATCGGACGGTCAATAATGGTTGATCAGGATTCTGCGGCAAAGCGGCTAGGTCTTGCAATCATCGCCGCTATCGCCTGCGCTTACGCGGCGGCTGGAGCCGGCGTTTCCGACGCGCCGTCGGTCGGCGCCATTTGCGGAGCGGCAGGGTATTCAATCGTGAGCGCCAGATACGGCGTTCGTCCTTCGTCCGCGGATATCGCCAAAGAAGACTTGTGGGCCGCCGGGGTGATGGCGGCGATCGGTTTCCTTTTCAAAACTGACAGCCTCGATCTGCCTGAGACGACCAAAGCAGCGGTCGTGGCTGCGATGGTCGTCGCCGGCGCGACGGAAATCGTGAAGGGAGCCGGCGTCTCGGCCGGGTTCAATGCGTTAATGGCGACGGCGGTGGTCGCTATCTTGTGCAGCGTCCTCGCCGGAGGAATTCACGCTTTGGGCGGCAATGATCTGTTGATCGGGGCCGCCACCGGCTTTGTCGTCGTCATTATAGGCTTGAGCCCCATTTCCGCATACATTGGCGCAATTCTGGGGGCGTCCCTGCGCCTCGGAATAGACAATGGCTTTCAAGCCATCGCGGGACTCTTCCGCTAGCGCGTTCCCGATCGCATGGAGTCGCGTGATCGATCAAAATATTGGAGCAGGTTCTCGTCGAAAAAATCTGTCAACTTTTTCGGAACCCGCTCGAGGCGTAATTGCCGCTTCTTTCAAAGCGGTGCGGCCATCCATTGCGGAGATTTGAAGGCCTGCGCCAAACCCCTGGCCCCTCATCTCACTTCTCCCCGCAAGCGGGGAGAAGAGATAGCGGCGACGCGCCTCCGCGACATAACGCGCGCGTGATTTTTTTCGCGCAATGACTGACGCCCCTCTCCCCGCTCGCGGGGAGAGGTAAGGTGAAGGGCTGGGCGATTTGCGCGCGGCCAGGCATTTGTCGCTGCAAGACAAGTCGCGACGAAGCAATCCAGCTTACGCGCTTTGGTCGCATTGCATCGCTTCGCTTGCAATGACGATAGCGCTACTCCACCAGCGCGGCGCTCTTGCCCTTCGCCTTCTTGCGGTCGTTGGGGTCGAGATAGACCTTGCGGAGGCGAATGGACTTCGGCGTCACTTCGACAAGTTCGTCGTCCTCGATATAGGCCAGCGCTTTTTCGAGCGTCATTTTGATCGGCGGCGTGAGGCGCACCGCCTCGTCTTTGCCGGCGGCGCGGATATTGGTGAGCTGCTTGCCCTTGAGGACATTGATCTCGAGATCATTGTCGCGCGTGTGCTCGCCGACGATCATGCCGCGATAGACCTTCCAGCCCGGCTCGATCATCATCGGCCCGCGATCTTCCAGCTTCCACATGGCGTAGGCGACGGCGTCGCCCTGATCGTTGGAGATCAGCACGCCGTTCCGCCTTCCCTGAATGTCGCCCTTATAGGGCGCATATTCGTGGAAGAGGCGGTTCATGATCGCGGTGCCGCGCGTATCCGTGAGCAACTCGCCCTGATAGCCGATGAGGCCGCGCGTCGGCGCGTGGAAGACAAGCCGCAGGCGATTGCCGCCCGAGGGCTTCATCTCGATCATTTCGGCCTTGCGCTCCGCCATTTTCTGCACGACGACGCCTGAATGCTCCTCGTCGACGTCGATGACGACTTCCTCGATCGGCTCCAGAATCGCGCCCTTCTCGTCGCGGCGGAACACGACCTTGGGACGCGACACGCCGAGTTCGAAGCCCTCGCGGCGCATGGTCTCGATCAGGATCGCAAGCTGCAATTCGCCGCGTCCCGAGACGATATAGGCGTCGCCCATCGGCGCGTCCTCGACGCGCAGCGCGACATTGCCCTCGGCTTCCTTGTAAAGGCGCGCGCGAATCATGCGGCTCGTCACCTTGTCGCCTTCCGTGCCCGCAAGCGGGCTGTCGTTAACGAGGAAGGTCATGGAGAGCGTCGGCGGATCGATCGGTTGCGCCTGCAGGGGCTCGTTCACGTCGAGCGCGCAAAGCGTATCGGCGACGTTGAATTGTTCGAGCCCCGCGATGGCGACAATGTCGCCTGCCTCCGCCTCTTCGATCGGCTGGCGCTCAATGCCGCGGAAAGCGAGAATCTTCGAGACGCGTCCCTGCTCCACGATCTTGCCCGAGCGGTCCAGCACCTTCACCGCCTGATTGGGCTTCACCGAGCCGGAAAACACCCGCCCGGTAATGATGCGGCCGAGATAGGGATTGGCCTCGAGCAGCGTGCCGAGCATGCGGAAGCCGCCCTCTTCGATCTTGGGCTCGGGAACATGCTTCAGGACGAGATCGAACAGCGGCGCCATGCCGTCCTGCGGGCCGGTCGGCTCCTCGGCCATCCAGCCCTGTTTGGCGGAGCCATAGATGATGGGGAAATCGAGCTGTTCGTCGGTGGCGTCGAGCGCGGCGAAGAGATCGAAGACCTCGTTGACGACTTCGGTGACGCGCGCGTCGGGCTTATCGACCTTATTGACGCAGACGATGGGCTTCAGCCCGATCTTCAGCGCCTTGCCGAGAACGAATTTGGTCTGCGGCATCGGGCCCTCGGCGGCGTCCACCAAGACGATCGCGCCATCGACCATGGAGAGAATGCGCTCCACCTCGCCGCCAAAATCGGCGTGGCCGGGCGTATCGACGATATTCACCCGCACATCCTTCCAGGCGATCGACGTCGCCTTGGCCATGATGGTGATGCCGCGCTCCTTTTCGAGATCGTTCGAATCCATCACGCGCTCGGCGACGCGCTGGTTCTCACGAAAGGCGCCGGACTGCTGGAGCAGCCGGTCCACGAGCGTGGTCTTGCCATGGTCGACATGGGCGATGATGGCGATGTTGCGCAGTTGCATGTAAAGGGCCGGCCAGGGTCTAACAGCGGCTCCCACGGCCGCCGGAAGCGGCGGCCGGAAGACGGGAGCGGACTATTGTTGCGATGCAGCGTCTCATACCCGAAGGCGCGGGATTTTGGAACCAAAAAGCGCCGGCCCTAAGCCCTGTTTTCGGGCAAGACCCCGGGGCAAAGGCGCAATTGAGGGGATTCCGCGCCCTGAGAAACGCGCGGCGCGGCGCTTTCGTCAAAATTCGCCGGCGCCCCGCTCGGCCACCGGCGTCCAGAGGACCTGCTCGATCCGCTCGGCCCCCGTCGCCAGCATGACGAGCCGGTCGAAGCCCAGCGCAACGCCGCAGGCCTCGGGCATTTCCGCGAGCGCGGCGAGAAAATCCTCGTCGATCGGATAGGCCTCGCCATAGATGCGGCGCTTCTCCGCCATCTGCGCCTCGAAACGGCGGCGCTGCTCGGCCGCGTCGGTCAGCTCCGCGAAGCCATTGGCGAGCTCGACGCCGCAGACGTAAAGCTCGAAACGGTCGGCGAAGCGCGGATCGTCCGGGTTAGCGCGCGCCAGCGCCGCCTCGCTGAGGGGATAATCGGTCAGGATCGTCGGCCGCTCGCGGCCAAGCTGATGTTCGATCTTCTCTGACATGATCTTGCTGAAGAGGTCGGACCATGTGTCGTCCTCGGCGACGCGCACGCCGTCGCGCGCGGCGGCGCGCGCGAGGCCGTCGCGGTCGGAAAGGACCGACGCGAGATCGATGCTGGCGTGCCGCGCGAAAGCCTCGCAGACGGAAAGAATTTCGGGCTCGGCGAAGGGATCGCAGACCCGGTCGCGCCAGACGAGATCGCTCGCCCCCGCCGCCCGCGCCGCGCTGGCCATCAGCCCCGCGCAATCCTCCATCAGCCGCAGCGTCGGCTCGCCCGCCCGATACCATTCCAGCATGGAAAATTCGGGGTGATGCAGCGCCGAGCGCTCCCGGTTGCGAAACACATGGGCGAGCGTGAAAATCCGCTCCTCGCCTGCCGCCAGGAGCTTCTTGCAGGAAAATTCCGGCGAGCTGTGGAGATAGAGGCGGCTCCGCTCGCCGCGGCCGTCGATCAGCTCCGTCGCGAAGACGGAGATATGCGTCTCATTGCCCCCGGAGAGCTGAAGCGCCGCCGTCTCGACCTCCTCGAAGCCTTCGCCCGCGAAAAAGCGCCGCACGGCGGCGGCGATCGCCCCGCGCGCCTTGAGAAAAGGCTTCCGGTCGGCGTAAACATCCCGGGCCCACCAGGGCGACGCGCGCGTCATATAGCCTCCCGCTAGACAGGCGACGCAAGGATTTGCCGGCGCGCCCGAAATATGGTCTTACCGCCGTTCATAAACCAGGCCGGCTATAAGGGATACTGACCGTGAAAGTCATCGCCAGTTCGATTCGCAAGGGCAATATCATCGAGAAGGAGGACGGCAATCTTTACGTCGTTCTGACCGCCGAAAGCTTTTTCCCCGGCAAGGGCACGCCCACGACGCAAATCGACATGCGCCGCCTCTCCGACGGCGTGAAAGTCTCCGACCGCTACAAGACGACCGAGCAGGTGGAGCGCGCCTTCGTCGAAGATCAGGATTTCAGCTATCTCTATAATGACGACGACGGCTATCACTTCATGAATCAGGAGAATTACGAGCAGGTGCTCGTGCCCGCCGATGTGATCGGCGATCAGGCGCAATGGCTGCAGGAGGGCATGATCTGCATCCTGTCGATGTTCAACGGCGCGGCCGTGGGAATCCAATTGCCGCCGCGCGTGACGCTGGAGATCGTCGAGACCGAGCCGGCGATGAAAGGCCAGACCGCTTCCTCCTCCTATAAGCCGGCGAAGCTCGCGAATGGCGCGCGCGTCATGGTGCCGCCGCATATTCAGCCCGGCACGCGCGTCGTGATCCAGACCGAGGACGGCGCTTACGTCGAACGCGCGAAGGATTGAGGAACGCTAAATTCCCCCTCCCGCTTGCGGGAGAGGGTGGTCGCCGAAGGCGGCCGGGTGAGGGCCCCTCATCCGTCGCGCTTCGCGCGACACCTTCTCCCGCAAGCGGGAGAAGGAGAAACGCCCCCTACCCCAAAAATTCGCGCAGCTTCTTCTCCGTCGCCGCGGCGTCCTTCAACTCGCATTCCCAAATGACGAGCGCGCGCCAGCCTTGCGCCGCGAGCTTGTCGCGATGCGCGGCGTCGCGCGCGATATTCCTCGCGATCTTGCCGCGCCAATAATCGGCGTTGGATTTGGGCATGCGCGCGCCGCGCGCGCAATCATGCCCATGCCAGAAACAGCCGTGAACGAAGATCGCCCGTTTGCGGCCAATATAGGCGATGTCGGGATTGCCCGGCACGTCCTTGCGATGCAGGCGATAGAACGGCGCGAAACGACGCAAGATCGCGCGCACGGCGAGCTCTGGCGACGTGTCGCGCCCCTTCACCGCGCGCATGATGGCGGAGCGCCGGGCGGGGTCTTCTTCGCGCGTCACGCCGCGTCGCGCAGCGCCATGGCGGCAAGGAGCGGCTCCAGCACATGCCCCGCAATATGCCGCACGACCGGAACGGCGACGCCATCGCCGGCAAGATGATAGGCGCCGTTATAGGTCGCCGGCAGAATGTAATCCTCCGGCAGACCCATCAGCCGCGCCGTCTCGCGCGCCGACATCAGGCGCGAACGCACCCGGCCCTTATCGACGACGAGCACATATTGGCGGCTGGAGCCGCCGACCGGCGTGCGCAGGCAGCCGGCGACATCGTCGAAACGCGCCTCGGCGCGCTGGATTTTCGCGCCATTCTGATAGCGCGTGCGGCGATAAAGCGTTCCGACCATTTTTCGTCCGGCGCGCTTCGCTTCTTCGATTTTCGCGAGATTGACGTCGCTCATCATGGCGATGAGCGCCTTCGTCTCGGCGCCGCTATGCCAGGCGACGTCGCGCGGCGCCTCTTCGATGATTTGCGCGAGCGTCGCATTGCGCGAAGGCGGCGCGGGCAAACTCCACCAGAGCCAGTCGTCGCGCAGTCTTCGCGGCAGTTTCTCATAGGCCATCAGCAGCGCGCGCGTATGGAAAAGACCCTCATTGCGTGCAACGAGAGAGGTCGGTATCGCCACCTCCTCCCGCGCCGCGACGATAAAAAGCCGCGGGCGCGATTGGGGTACGAACAGCGCCGCGTCGATGACAAGCGCGCCGAATTTATAGTCCTCTTCCGCGAGCGCTTTGCAGATTTCAGTGAAATCCTTGCCGCCATGGGAGGTGAGTGCGCCGCAGACATTTTCGAGCACGATGAGCGGCGGAGGGCGCCCCTCCTTGCGCAGCGCCTTCATCAAATCCCAGAAGGGCCAGAAGGTCCCCGACCTTTCGCCTTTCAGGCCCGCGCCGGCGCCGGCGAGCGACAAATCCTGGCAGGGAAAAGACGCCCAGACGAGATCGGCGCGGCCAGGGAGTTGCGCCGTGGATATTTCGCGCACGTCGCCAACATGAAGCGCTTCGCCGCCCCAATTGGCGCGATAGCTCTCAGCTTTTTTGCGATCGAAATCATTGGCGAAGAGGCAGCGCCAGCCCTCTCCAAGCCCGGCGCGGGCCATGCCGCCGCCGGCGAAGAATTCGTAATAGCTGGGCTTATCGGCCATCTTCGACTCACGCTGTCAGGTGGTGAGTTTAGCTATTTTCGGCCGATTCCCGCATAAAAAAGGTTCGCGCCAACCCTCTCCCTTCGGGAGAGCGCAGCCCCGCGAAGCGGGGTCGGGTGAGGGGTTGCGTGTAAATCATTGTGAGGGAAACTCCTCACCCCGGTCCTTCGGACCGACCCTCTCCCCATGGGAGAGGGTTCGCTACGTCGCGACGACCATCACATGCACGGTCGGCTTCTTGCCCCAGACCGATTGCACCGCGCCGCGCACCGCCTTCTCGATCGTATTGGAGACGGCGTCGGCGTCGCGCCGGCGCGGGCGCGACAGCCCCTCGAAAGCGGCGAACAGCGCCTCGTCGATGACATCGCCCATGTCCTCGCCGAATTTGCCGCGCTTGGGCAAGCCGGCGAAGACGACATCCGGATCGCCGACGAGCTCGCCCTTGCGGTCGACGGCGAGCGCGATGGAAACGACGCCGGCGAAAGCGAGCCTGGCGCGGTCGCGAATGGCGCTGTCGTCCTCATTGACGACGACCTCGCCGTCCTTATAGAGACGCCCATGCGGCGCCTGGCCGATCACGCCCGGCGCGCCCGGCGCGAGCCGCACGATGTCGCCATTGCGCGCGGAGACGACCTCGCCGGCGCCATGCGCCTTGGCGAAGGCGACATGCTGCGAGAGGTGATGCGCCTCGCCATGCACGGGCACGGCGATCTTCGGGCGAACCCATTCATACATGCGCGCGACTTCGCCGCGCCGCGGATGGCCGGAGCAATGCACGAGATGATCGTGATCGGTGATCACCTCGACGCCGATGTTGCAAAGATTGTTGATGACGCGATGAACTTCGCGGGCGTTTCCGGGAATGACGCGCGACGAGAAAATCACGCGGTCGCCGGAGACGAGCTTGATCGAGGGATGATCGTTCGCCGCCGCGCGCGCCATGGCGGCGCGGGCCTCGCCCTGGCTGCCCGTGGCGATGACGACGGTCTTTTCGCGCGGCAGGGTCGGCAGCAGCTCCGGCGCGTGAAAGCCGGGCAGGCCATCGAGATAGCCGCATTCGCGCGCGACCTGTATGGCGCGATCCATGGCGCGCCCGGCGACGACGACCGTGCGCCCGCAGGCCTGCGCGGCTTCGGCGATCGCGCGCAGCCGCGCGATATTGGAGGCGAAGGTCGTCACCAGCACGCGGCCTTTGGCTTCCGCGATCAGCGCGCGCAGGGTGCGCGCCACGTCGCTTTCGGAGAAACTGTCGCCCTCGCGCAGAATATTGGTGGAGTCGCAGATGAGCGCCGAAACGCCCTCGTCGCCAAGCGCGCGCAGCCGCGCCTCGTCGATGCGGTTTCCGACGCCGGGCTCGGGATCGATCTTCCAGTCGCCGGTGTGAATGAAGAGCCCGAGCGGCGTGCGGATCGCGAGCGCATTGGCTTCGGGAATGGAATGCGCGACGGCGACATATTCGACCTGAAAGGGATCGAGATCGAGCGTCGCGCCCGCATGCGTCGTCGTAATGTCGATCTTCGGCGCGCCCGGCTCGCTCAGGCGGCGCACTTCCAAAAGGCCGGCGGCGAAGGGCGTGGCGAAGACCCTGCATTTGAGCCGCGGCCATAGCGCCGCGAGCGCGCCGATATGATCCTCATGCGCGTGGGTGATGCAGATGGCGACGAGATCGCGCGAGATCTTCTCGACGAAGGAAATGTCGGGAAAGACGAGATCGACGCCGGGAAGCTCCGGTCCCGGAAAAGCCAGTCCGCAATCGACCATGAGCCATTTGCGCGCTTTCGGCGGCCCGAAGCCATAGAGCGCCAGATTCATGCCGATTTCGCCGACGCCCCCGAGCGGCAAAAAAACAAGGTCGGCGGCGGGCGTCGTCATAAGCCTGCTCCCGCGGCCGCGCGGCGCGGGCCGATGAGCACGTCGCCCGCCTCGATGACGCGCGCGCCGGCATTCGTCGCGACCACGAGGCGCCCGGTCGCGTCGATGGTCTCGAAGCGGCCTTCGACGGTCTCGCGCGCGAGCGCGACGCGAATGTCGGCGCCAAGCTGCGCGGCGTAGGTCAGCCATTCCTCGCGCAGGGACGCGAAGCCCGCGCCGCCGCGCCACAGATCGAGCGTCTCGATCAGCGCGTCGGAGAGAGGGGCAAAGAGCGCGGGAGCGTCAGGCGCGCCCGGCCCGAGCGCGGCGAGCGCGCGCGCTTCATAGGGCGTATCCTGCGGCGCCTCGGCGCAATTGACGCCGATGCCGATGATGGCGACGCTTGCGCGCGGCGCGCGCGCGTCGCCGGTCGCAACGCCGACGTTCTCGAGCAAAATCCCGCCGAGCTTGGCGCCGTCGAGCAGCAGATCGTTCGGCCATTTGAGCGCAAAGCGGCGGCTTTCGCCCGTCGCGGCGCGCACAGCGCGCATCGCGGCGACGCCTGCGACGAAGCCAAGCTGCGGCGCGACGGCGCTTTCGCCGAAATCGCTGACGATCAAGCTCGCATGGAGATTGCCGGCGGGCGACATCCATTCGCGCCCGAGACGCCCGCGCCCCTTTGTCTGCCGCGCCGCGACGATCCAGAATGGCCCGCGCTCGCCCGCCTCGATCAGGCGCCGCGCCTCGTCATTCGTGGAATCGACGCTTTCCAGAGCCAGTAATCGGACGCCATGCGTGCGCGCCAGTGATCCAAGGTCCACGCGCGCGCATCCTTTCCTAAAATAGCGATTTGGCGGCGGCGGTCGCCGCATTCATGACCGGAGAGGGGTACACCCAGAAGAGCAGCAGCGCCAGCGTGGAAACCGCAAGCACCGCCCGCAGCGTGAAAGGCGTCCGATCGAAGGCCGGCGCCGGCTCGTCGAAATACATCACCTTGACGACCCGCAGATAGTAATAGGCCGCGACCGCGCTCGTGAGCACGCCGATGACGGCGAGTGGATAGAGCCCGGCGTCGACCGCGGCGAGAAAGACGTAATATTTGGCGAAGAAGCCCGCGAGCGGGGGCACGCCCGCCAGCGAGAACATCAGCATCGCGAGGAAGAAGGCCGTTACGCCATTGGTGCGCGAGAGGCCGGCGAGATCGGAGATGTTCTCGACATATTTCCCCTGCACGCGCATGGCGAGAATGGCGGCGAAGGCTCCAAGCGTCATGATGAGATAGATGGCGAGGTAAATCGCGACGCCACGAACGCCGGCCTCATTCGCGGCGGCAAGGCCGATGAGGGCGAAGCCCATATGGCCGATCGAGGAATAGGCCATCAGACGCTTGATGTTCTCCTGGCCGATCGCGGCGAAGGAGCCAAGCAGCGCCGAGGCGATGGCGAGAAAGATGACGATCTGGCGCCACTGGTCCGTCACGCCCGGGAAGGCGGCGAAGACGATGCGCGCCGTGATCGCCACCGCCGCCATTTTCGCGGCGGAGGCGAAAAAGGCCGTCACCGGCGTCGGCGCGCCCTGATAGACGTCGGGCGTCCACATGTGGAAAGGCGCCGCCGACATTTTGAAGGCGAGGCCGGCGAGCACGAAGACAAGGCCGAAGATGACGCCGATCGGCGCTGAGGTCGCGACGGCGGCGGCGATGCCGGAAAAGGAGATCGTGCCGGAGAAGCCATAGAGCAGCGTCGATCCATAAAGCATCATGCCGGAGGAAAGCGCGCCGAGAACGAAATATTTGAGGCCGGCTTCCGAGGCCTTTCCGTCGTCGCGCGCGAAGGCGGCGAGGACGTAAAGCGCGAGCGACATGAGTTCAAGGCCAAGATAAAGGGCGATGAGATTATTGGCCGAAATCAGCAGCAGCATGCCGAGCGTCGACAGCAGGACAAGCACCGGATATTCGAATTTCTCGAGCCCGGCGCGCTGCAGCCAGTCGACCGAGATTAATATCGACACCAGCGCGCCGATGAGCGTCAGCGCCTTCATGAAGCGCGAAAAGCCGTCGTCCATATAGGCGCCGTCGAAGACGCTCGTGTCGGGCGTGCTGGAAAGCGCGATGGCGACGATGGCGAGGCCGAGAATCCCCACCGCCATTTCGTCGACGAGGCCAAAGCCCCGTTCGCCGCGCCAGGCGCCGATGAGGATGAGAACGATCACGCCGATGGCGAGAATCATCTCGGGAAGAAAATGATGCGCGAGTTGAACGAAGAAGGGCATCGTCAGCGATCCGTCATTGACCCGCGGCCGCGAGCTTCACGGCGTCGAAGAGCGCCGTATGGGTCTGGATGAGATTGTCGACCGACGCCTGGGTGGCGCTTAGAATCGGTCCCGGCTGCACGCCGTAATAGATGGTGATCAGCACGAGCGGCGCGAAAATCGCGATTTCGCGCGGGCTGAGATCGGCGATGTTCATCAGGCTCGCCTTCTCCAGCGCGCCGAAGATCACGCGACGATAGAGATAGAGCGCATAAGCGGCCGAGAAGATGACGCCGCTCGTGGCGATGAGCGCCACCCAGCTATTAGCCTGGAAGGCGCCCATCAGCGACAGGAATTCGCCGATGAAGCCCGTCGTTCCCGGAAGGCCGACGTTGGCCATGGTGAACAGCATGAAGACGAAGGCGTAGATCGGCATGCGATTGACGAGGCCGCCATAGGCGGAGATCTCGCGCGTATGCATGCGGTCGTAGATCACGCCGACGCAAAGGAAGAGCGCGCCGGAGACGAAGCCGTGGCTGATCATCTGGAAGATCGCGCCCTGCACGCCCTGCGGATTGAGGGTGAAGAGCCCCATCGTCACATAGCCCATATGCGCGACGGAGGAATAGGCGATCAGCTTCTTTATGTCCTCCTGCACCAGCGCCACGAGCGAGGTGTAGACGATGGCGATCACCGAAAGCGCGAAGACGAGCGGCGCGAAATAGGCGGAAGCGTCGGGGAACATCGGCAATGAGAAGCGGATGAAGCCATAGCCGCCCATTTTCAGCAGGATCGCCGCGAGAATCACGGAGCCCGCCGTCGGCGCCTCGACATGCGCGTCAGGCAGCCAGGTATGCACCGGCCACATCGGCATCTTCACCGCGAAGGAGGCGAAGAAGGCAAGCCACAGCCAGGTCTGCATCTCTTTAGGGAAGTCAGCATTGAGCAGCGCGGCGATGTCGGTCGTGCCGACCTTGCCATACATGGCGAGGATCGCGACCAGCATGAGGAGCGAGCCGGCGAGCGTATAGAGAAAGAATTTGAAGCTCGCATAGACGCGCCGCTTGCCGCCCCAAATGCCGATGATGAGGAACATCGGAATAAGGCCGCCCTCGAAGAAGAGATAGAACAGCACGAGGTCGAGCGCGCAGAAGACGCCGATCATCAGCGTCTCCAGCACGAGGAAGGCGATCATATATTCCTTGACCCGCTTCTCGACGCCCCAGGACGCGAGAATAGAGAAAGGCATCAGAAAGGTCGTCAGCAGCACGAAAGGCATCGAAAAGCCGTCGACGCCCATCTTGTAGACGAGGCCGGAGCCGAACCAGCTCTTCTCCTCGACGAATTGGAAGGCGGCGCTCGTCGTGTCGAAGCCGTTCCAAACGACGAGCGACAGCGCGAAAGTCGCGAGGGTCGTCGCCAGCGTCGCCCAGCGGATGTTGCGCAGGCTCGCTTCATTGTCGCCTTTCTGGGTGAGCAGGAAGGCGACGCCGACGAGGGGGAGGAAGGTGACGCCGGTGAGAATGCCGAAACCGAACATCAATGCAGCCCTCCGGCGACGAAATAAGTGGCCACCGCCGCGACGCCGATGAGCATGGCGAAGGCGTAGTGATAGACGTAGCCGGTCTGCAACCGCACCGCGAAGCGCGCGCCGTCGGCGATGCGCGCGGCGACGCCGTCCGGCCCGAGGCCGTCGATGATCGCGCCGTCGCCGACCTTCCAAAACAGACGGCCGAGGGCGAAGGTCGGCCGCACGAAGAGGAAGTCGTACAATTCGTCGAAATACCATTTGTTGAGCAGGAACCGATACAGGCCCGGGAAGAAGTTCGCCAGCGCCTGCGCGGTTCCGGGCTTCAGCACATAGACGAAGAGCGCAACGAGGAAGCCAAAGACCATCATCCCGGTCGCGGCATAGGCGGCCCAGGCGGGAATGTCGTGCATCTCGTGCAGAACATGATTGTGCTCGCCGGTAAAGAGCGCGCCCTTCCAGAATTCGTCATAGGCGTGGCCGGCGAAGAAGGGTTCGAAAACATAGCCCGCCGCCAGCGCGCCGACCGCGAGAACCGCGAGCGGGATCAGCATGACGATCGGCGACTCATGCGGCGCGTGATCGCCATGGCCGCCATGTCCATGGTCGTCATGGCTTTTGGCGTGGTCGTCGTGACCATGTTCTTCCGCCGCATGCCCATGATCCGCGGCGGCCGCGTGGCCGGGGCGATGGCCGAAGAAAGTCATGAACACCAGCCGCCACGAATAGAAGGAGGTGAGTCCCGCGGCGACGACCGTCGAGATGAAGCCGATCATCGCGGCCGGGCGATGTTCGCCAGCGGCGAAGGCGGCTTCGATAATGGCGTCCTTGGAGAAATAGCCCGCCGTATAGGGAAAGCCCGTGAGCGCCAGCGTGCCGATGGTCATCATCGCGAAGGTGAAGGGGATATCCTTGCGCAGCCCGCCCATCTTGCGCATGTCCTGCTCGTGATGCATCGCATGGATGACCGAGCCCGCGCCAAGGAACAGCAGCGCCTTGAAGAAGGCGTGCGTGAACAGGTGGAAAATCCCGAGCGAATAGGCGCCGACGCCCTCCGCGACGAACATATAGCCGAGCTGCGAACAGGTCGAATAGGCGATGACGCGCTTGATGTCGTTTTGCACAAGCCCGACCGTCGCGGCGAAGAAGGCCGTCACCGCGCCGATGAGCGTGACGAAGGCGAGCGCCGTCGGCGCATATTCGAAGATCGGCGAAAGACGCGCCACCATGAACACGCCCGCGGTCACCATGGTCGCGGCGTGGATGAGCGCGGAGACCGGCGTCGGGCCCTCCATCGCGTCCGGCAGCCAGGTGTGCAGGAAGAATTGCGCCGATTTGCCCATCGCGCCGATGAAGAGCAGGAAAGCCGCCAGCGTCAATGCGTCGACATCGAGGCCAAAGGCGTGGATCTTGTCGCCCTCCAGCCCTGGCACGGCGGCGAAGACCTCGTCGAAGGTGAGCGACTTCGTGAGTTGAAAAACGAGGAAAATGCCGAGCGCGAAACCGAAGTCCCCGACGCGGTTGACGACGAAGGCCTTGATCGCGGCGGCGTTGGCCGAGGGCTTTTGATACCAGAAGCCGATGAGGAGATAGGAGGCGAGGCCGACGCCTTCCCAACCGAAGAACATCTGCACGAGATTGTCGGCCGTCACCAGCGCCAGCATGGCGAAGGTGAAGAGCGAGAGATAGGCGAAGAAGCGCGGCCGATGCGGGTCTTCATGCATATAGCCGATCGAATAAAGATGCACGAGGCTCGACACGGTGTTGACGACGACGAGCATCACCGCCGTCAGCGTGTCGACGCGCAGCGACCAATCGACCTTGAGCGCGCCCACGGTCATCCAATTGGCCAGTACCGGCGCATAGCCCTCATTATGGCCGAGCGCGACGTCGAAGAAGACGACCCAGGACAGCGCCGCCGAAACGAACAGGAGGCCGGTCGTGATGAGTTCGGACGCTCGCACGCCGATCCAGCGTCCGAACGCGCCCGCGATCAGAAAGCCCAGCAGCGGAAGAAAGACGATTGCTTGAATCATCGCTTGGGTCAGCCCTTCAAGGAATTGATGTCTTCAACCGCGATCGTGCCGCGGTTGCGATAGAAGGCGACGAGGATCGCAAGGCCGATCGCGGCCTCCGCCGCCGCCACGGTCAGCACGAAGAGGGCGAACACCTGGCCCGTGAGATCGGCGAGCGACTGCGAGAAGGCGACGAAGTTCAGATTCACCGCAAGCAGGATCAATTCGACCGACATCAGGATCACGATGATGTTCTTGCGGTTCAGGATGATGCCGGCGACGCCGAGCGTGAACAGGATCGCCGCGACGACGAGGTAATGCGTTAGGCCGATGGTCAGCATGGAGGTCCTCGCTACACGCCCGTCCTGAACGGAACTTTTTTGATCTCGATGACATTGTCGCGCGTGCGCGCGTTCTGCTCCTCGATCTTCTGGCGCTTGACGTTAGGCTTGTGATGCAGCGTCAGCACGATGGCGCCGATCATGGCGGTGAGCAGCACGAGCGCCGACGCCTGGAAGAAGATCACATATTTCGTATAGAGCACCTGACCCAGCGCCGCCGTATTGCTCATCTGCGCGATGATCGGATCGCTGACGGCGTCGGCGGCCGAGGGAGCCGCCCGCCAGCCGATCGCCATCAGCCCAAGCTCGGCGAGAACGACGATTCCGACGCCGGCGCCGACGGGGAGATATTTGATGAAGCCCTGCTTCAATTCGGCGAAATCCACGTCGAGCATCATCACGACGAAGAGGAAGAGCACCGCCACCGCGCCGACATAGACGACGATCAGGATCATCGCGAGAAACTCGGCGCCCGCGAGCAGGAAGAGCCCCGCGCCATTGCAGAAGGCGAGGATCAGGAACAGCACCGAATGCACCGGATTGCGGGCGAAAATCACCACGCCGGCCGAGGCGATCATGATCGTCGCGAAGAGATAGAATAATACGGCCGCCACGTCCTCGTCCTCTTCTCATTCGGCGCGCGCCGCCCTCGCCGCGCGCAGTCCTTCCTCAGCGATACGGCGAATCGAGCGCGATGTTGCGCGCGATCTCGCGCTCCCATCTGTCGCCGTTCTCGAGCAGGCGCTCCTTGGTGTAGTAAAGCTCCTCGCGGGTCTCGACCGCGAATTCGGCGTTCGGCCCTTCTACGATGGCGTCCACCGGGCAGGCCTCCTGGCAGTAGCCGCAATAGATGCATTTGACCATGTCGATGTCGTAGCGCGTCGTGCGCCGCGTGCCGTCGTTGCGGCGCGGGCCGGCCTCGATGGTGATGGCCTGCGCCGGGCAGATCGCCTCGCAGAGCTTGCAGGCGATGCAGCGCTCCTCGCCATTGGGATAGCGGCGCAGCGCATGTTCGCCGCGATAGCGGGGCGACTGCGGATTCTTCTCATGCGGATAGTTGAGCGTCGCCTTCGGCTTGAAGAAGTAGCGCATCGACAAAAGGAACGCGCCGACGAATTCGGAGAGGAAGAGCGACTTGGCGGCTTGATCGAGTTTCATGACGGCCTCAATTGCCTGCCGGGCCCGCCGGCCAGAATTGCAGCACGGCGGCGACGATGACGACCATGGCGAGAGAGATCGGCAGAAAGACCTTCCAGCCCAGGCGCATCAGTTGGTCGTAGCGATAGCGCGGCACGAAGGCCTTCACCATCGCGAAGAAGAAGAAGAAGAAGCTCGCCTTGAGGACGAACCAGATCACGCCCGGCACATAGGTGAAGGGCGCGACATTGACGGGCGGCAGCCAGCCGCCGAAGAACAGGATCGTCAACAGCGCACACATGGTGACGATCGCCACATATTCGGCGAGCATGAAGAGCACATAGGGCGTCGCCGAATATTCGATCATGAAGCCCGCGACGAGCTCCGACTCCGCTTCGACGAGATCGAAGGGCGGGCGGTTCGTCTCAGCGAGGGCGGAAACGAAGAAAATGACGAACATCGGCAAGAGCCGCAGCCAGTACCAGCCGAGCATGCCGTAGCGCGTGTCCTGCGCATTGACGATGTCGGTGAGATTGAGCGAGCCGGCGCAGAGCAGCACGGTGATAATGACGAAGCCGATCGAGACTTCGTAAGAGACCATCTGCGCCGCCGAGCGCAGCGCGGACAGGAAGGGATATTTCGAGTTCGACGCCCAGCCGCCCATGATGACGCCATAGACGCCAAGCGACGACAAGGCGAAAATATAAAGAATGCCGACATTGATATCGCCGACCGCCCAGCCCTCCGCGACGGGAATGACCGCCCAGGCGGCGATGGAGAGCGTCGCCATGATGAAGGGCGCGAAAAGGAAAATGCCCTTATTCGCCGTATCGGGAATGACCGGCTCCTTCAGGGCGAATTTGATGAAGTCGGCGAAGCTCTGCAGCAATCCCCAGGGGCCGACGACATTCGGCCCGCGGCGCAATTGCACCGCCGCCCAGATCTTGCGGTCGGCGAGAATGACGTAAGCGACATAGATGAGCAGCGCGACCGCGAGCAGCACGGCTTTCACCGTCGCGAGAAGGAGCGGATAGGCGCCAAAGAAGTTCGAGACTGCGTTGATCCAACCGTCGTCCACGTCGAAAAGCTCCTATTCCGCCGCCTGCGCGAGCCGGCCCTGCGCCAGGGCCGAACATTGCGCCATCACCGCCGAGGCGCGCGCGATCGGATTGGTGAGGAAGAAATCGCCGATCGCCGGACGGAAAGGGTCCTTAATCGCGATCGCGGACTGAACGGCGAGCGCGGCGATCTGCGCGCTCTCCGCCGGCGCGATTTCGTCGACTTCGGCGAAATGCGGATGCGCGGCGACAAGAGCTTTGCGCAGCGCCGCGAGCGAGTCGAAGGGCAAGGGATCCCCAAGCGCGCCCGAGAGCGCCCGCAGCACCGCCCAATCCTCGCGCGCTTCGCCCGGCGGAAAGACGACGCGCGAAGCGCGCTGCACGCGGCCTTCCGTATTGACGTAAAGCGCCGATTTTTCCGTATAGGCCGCGCCCGGCAGGATCACGTCGGCGCGATGCGCGCCGCGATCGCCATGGGTGCCGATATAGACGACGAAAGCGCCGGGCTCGATGGCCATTTCATCGGCGCCGAGATTGAAGACGAGATCGAGCGCGCCAGCTTTCGCGATGCCCTGTGTGGCGAGTCCTCCCGCTCCCGGCGTGAAACCGAGATCGAGCGCGCCAGGGCGCGCCGCCGCCGTGTGCAGCACCGAAAAGCCGTTCCAGCCCTCGCTCACGCCGCCAAGCTTTTGCGCCGCCTGCGCCGCAAGCGCCAGAACCGCTTCGCCGTCCTCGCGCGCGAGCGCGCCCTGCCCGACGACGACGAGGAGCTTCTCGGCGGGCTTCGCGTTCTGGACGAAATGCAGAAGCGACTCAGGTCCGGCGCCGAGATAGTCGTAGTCATAAGTGAGATCGGCGCGCTCGCCGATCAGCGAAATATTGAAGCCGCCCTTGAGCCAGCGCTTGCGGATGCGCGCGTTGAGAACGGGCGATTCCTTGCGCGGATTGGCGCCGATGATGAGCGCCGCGCCGGCGGCTTCGACGCCCGCGACGGTGGCGTTGAAGAGATAGGAGGCGCGGCCGAATTTCGGATCGAGCCGCGCGCCGTCCTGGCGGCAGTCGATATGCGGCGTTCCCAGCCGCTCGGCGAGGAGCTTCAGCGCGAAAATTTCTTCGACCGCGGCGAGATCGCCAACGAGCGCGCCGATGCGCGAGGGCGCCGTCGCCTTGGTCTTGGCGGCGACGGCGGCGAGCGCCTCCTGCCAGGAGGCCGGGCGCAGACGGCCGTTCTCGCGCACATAGGGGCGATCGAGACGCTGCGTCTTGAGCCCGTCGACGATTTGCCGCGTCTTGTCGGAAATCCACTCCTCATTCACCGCGTCGTTGATGCGCGGGAGAATGCGGATGACTTCGCGCCCGCGCGAGTCGACGCGAATGGCGGCGCCCAGCCCATCCATCACGTCGATCGTCTCGGTCTTCTGATATTCCCACGGCCGCGCGCGGAAATTCTGCGGCTTCGGCAGCAGCGCGCCGACGGGGCAGAGATCCGCGACATTGCCCTGTAGCTCGGAGGACATGGCGCTTTCGAGATAAGTCGTGATCTCCATATCCTCGCCGCGGCCGATGGCGCCCATATCGCCGGTGCCGGCGACTTCCGCCGTAAAGCGGACGCAGCGCGTGCAGTGGATGCAACGCGTCATCTCGGTTTTGACCAGCGCGCCGATAAATTTGTCTTCGACCGCGCGCTTGTTTTCATGAAAGCGCGAGCTGTCGACGCCAAAGACGAGCGCCTGATCCTGCAGATCGCATTCGCCGCCCTGATCGCAGATCGGGCAGTCGAGCGGATGGTTGATGAGCAGGAACTCCATCACCCCTTCGCGCGCCTTTTTCACCATCGGCGATTTGGTGAGGACCTCCGGCGGCGCGCCATTGGGGCCGGGGCGCAAATCCTTCACCGACATGGCGCAGGAGGCCTGAGGCTTGGGCGGCCCGCCCTTCACCTCGACGAGGCACATGCGACAATTGCCGGCGATGGAGAGGCGCTCGTGATAGCAAAAACGCGGTATCTCGGCGCCCGCCTCCTCGCACGCCTGCAGCAGCGTGAAATCTCCCGGCACGTCCACTTCGACGCCATCGACGAGAATCTTGGTCACTTCGCTTTCTCCGAAGTCTCGACGCGCTTGTTCGCCATCTCGCTCACTCCGCCGCCACGCGGATCGGATCGGGATGCGGATTCGCCGCATATTGATCGATGCGCTGTTCGATCACGTCGCGGAAATGCGTGATGAGTCCCTGGATCGGCCATGCCGCCGCATCGCCGAGCGCGCAGATCGTGTGGCCCTCGATCTGCTTCGACACGTCGAACAGCATGTCGATCTCTTTCTTATTGGCGCGGCCTTCGACCATCCGCTGCACCACGCGCCACATCCAGCCCGTGCCCTCGCGGCAGGGCGTGCACTGGCCGCAGCTCTCATGCTTGTAGAAATACGAGAGGCGGGCGATCGCGCGGATGATATCGGTCGATTTGTCCATGACGATGACAGCCGCCGTGCCAAGCCCCGAGCCGAGCTTGACGAGACTGTCGAAATCCATCGGACAGTCGATGATCTGATGCGCCGGCACGCAGCGGACCGACGAGCCGCCGGGAATGACCGCGAGCAGATTGTCCCAGCCGCCGCGTATGCCGCCGCAATGCGTGTCGATCAATTCGCGGAAGGAAATCGACATCGCCTCTTCGACATTGCACGGCCGATTGACGTGGCCGGAGATCGAAAAGAGCTTGGTGCCGGTGTTGTTGGGCTTGCCGATGCCGGCGAACCAGGCGGCGCCGCGGCGCAGAATCGTCGGCGCGACGGCGATCGATTCGACATTGTTCACCGTCGTCGGACAGCCATAGAGGCCGACATTCGCCGGGAACGGCGGCTTGAGCCGCGGCATCCCCTTCTTGCCCTCGAGGCTCTCGAGCAGCGCCGTCTCCTCGCCGCAGATGTAAGCGCCGGCGCCGTGATGCACATAGAGATCGAACGGATAGCCGTGAATGTTGTTCTCGCCGATGAGGCCGGCCTCATAGGCTTCGTCGACGGCGCGCTGCAGGGCGATGCGCTCGGCGATGAATTCGCCGCGGATATAGATGTAGCAGGCATGCGCGCCCATGGCGTAGCTCGCGACCAGCGCGCCCTCGACCAGCGTATGCGGGTCGTTGCGCATGATCTCGCGATCCTTGCAGGTGCCGGGCTCCGATTCGTCGGCGTTGATGACGAGATAATGCGGCCGCTTGGGATCGATTTCCTTGGGCATGAAGGACCATTTGAGGCCCGTGGAGAAGCCGGCGCCGCCGCGCCCGCGCAGGCCCGACGCCTTCACCTCATTGATGATCGCCTCGCGGCCCTTGTCGAGCAGCGCCTTGGTGTTGTCCCACTGCCCGCGCTGCTTCGCGCCGGCGAGCGAGCGATCGCCAAGGCCGTAAAGATTGGTGAAGATACGATCCGCGTCGGAGAGCATGGCCTTCTTCCTTCCCTCCGCCTATTTCGCGCCGTCGCCATAGAGCGACGTGAGACTTGTGAGCTTGCCTTCCGGCTCGGAAGAAACGCGGCCCGTCTGCGAGCCGATCTTCACCGGGCGGCCGGCGGCGAGATTGTCGAGCAGCTTCTCGAAATTCTCGGCGGTGAGGTCTTCGTAATAATCGTCGTTGATCTGCACCATCGGCGCGTTGCAGCAGGCGCCGAGGCATTCAACTTCGAGCCAGGAGAAGAGGCCGTCGTCGGTCACCCGCCGTTGCGGGCCGACGCGGCGATGCAGCACCGCGATGAGATCGTCCGATCCTGCGAGCAGGCAGGGCGTCGTGCCGCACAGCTGGATGTAATATTTCCCGACCGGCGCGAGATTGAACATCGAGTAGAAGGTCGCGATTTCAAGCACGCGAATCTTCGCCATGCCGAGCGTCGCGGCCACCTTCTCGATCGCCGCCTGCGGCAGCCAATAGTCGTTCTGCTTTTGCGCCTGCCACAGGGCCGGCACGACGGCGGAGGCCTGACGGCCGTCGGGATATTTGGCGATCTGCCTTTCGAGCCACGCCTGGTTCTCGGGCGTGAAGTCGAAGCTTTCCGGCTGCTTTTCGGCGAGACGGCGGACGGACATTATTTTGCTCTCCGCAGCATGAAAGGTTCGACAGGAATCGGCTCTTCTCCGCGCGTCGTCGACTTAAAAATCGCGACCTTCTTGCGGATGAACGCTTCCGTCGGCCTTGCGTATCTCCGCTCGCCGCATTCGCCTTGCGCGGGCGATGGAGGAGCGATGCGCGTCGACCAGCCCTGGCGCGCCAGCTCGTCGAGAGTCGGCCTGAACTTGCCACTCATCGATCGACCTCCCCGAAGACGATGTCGAGCGAACCCAGGATCGCCGAAACGTCGGCGAGCATGTGGTTCTTGCAGAGAAAATCCATGGCGGCGAGATGGGCGAAGCCCGGCGCGCGAAGCTTGCAGCGATAGGGCTTGTCGCCGCCGTCGGAGACGAGATAGACGCCGAATTCGCCCTTGGGCGCTTCGACGGCCGCGTATACCTCGCCCGCTGGCACATGAAAGCCCTCGGTGAAGAGCTTGAAATGATGGATGAGCGCCTCCATCGAGCGCTTCATCTCGGGGCGCGAAGGCGGCGTGATCTTGTGGTTGGGCGTCAACACCGGCCCGCGTCCGTCGGCCTTGAGCAGCTTCTCGACGCATTGCTTCATGATCGAGGTCGACTGGCGCATTTCCTCCATGCGGATCACGGCGCGGTCGTAGCAGTCGCCATGCTTGCCGACGGGAATGTCGAACGCCATTTCCTCATAGCACTCGTAAGGCTGCGCCTTGCGCAAATCCCAGGCGGCGCCGGAGCCGCGCACCATCACGCCGGAAAAGCCCCACTTCCATGCGTCTTCGAGCGAAATGACGCCGATGTCGACATTGCGCTGCTTGAAGATGCGATTGCCGATGAAGAGTTCGTCGAGGTCCTCGACGACTTTCAGGAAGGGATCGCAGAAAGCGCCAATGTCTTCGACGAGTTGATCCGGAAGATCGCGGGCGACGCCGCCGGGACGGAAATAATTGGCGTGCATGCGCGCGCCCGAGGCGCGCTCATAAAACACCATCAGTTTTTCGCGCTCTTCATAGCCCCAGAGCGGCGGCGTGAGCGCGCCGACGTCCATCGCCTGAGAGGTGACGTTGAGGAGATGCGACAGCAGGCGGCCGATTTCGGCGTAGAGCACGCGAATGAGCTGAGCGCGGCGCGGAACCTCGACGCCAAGCAGCCGTTCGATGGCCAGGCAGAAGGCGTGCTCCTGATTCATCGGCGCGCAATAGTCGAGACGGTCGAGATAGGGCACGTTCTGTAGATAGGTGCGCGCCTCCATCAGCTTCTCGGTGCCGCGATGCAGGAAGCCGACATGCGGATCGACGCGCTCGACGACTTCGCCGTCCAACTCAAGAATGAGGCGCAGGACGCCATGGGCCGCCGGATGCTGCGGTCCGAAGTTGATGTTGAAGTTACGGAGCCCTTGCGAGGCGGGCTTCGTCGGGGCGGTTGTCTGATCGGTCATTACGACTGCCCCCTCGCCTTCTCATCGCCCGGCAGGTCGTATTGCACGCCTTCCCAGGGCGAGAGGAAATCGAAGTTGCGATATTCCTGCGTGAGGCGCACCGGCTCATAGACGACGCGCTTCTGCTCGTCGTCATAGCGCACCTCGACGAAGCCGGTCATCGGGAAGTCCTTGCGCAGCGGATGGCCATCGAAGCCGTAATCGGTCATGATGCGGCGAAGATCCGGATGGCCGGAGAAAATCACGCCGAAGAGATCATAGGTCTCGCGCTCAAACCAATCGGCGCCGGGATAGAGCGCGGTGAGGGATGCGACCGGCGTCTCTTCGGAAGCCGGCGTCTTGATGCGGATGCGGCGGTTGTGTTTGGGCGACTGGAGATGCGCCACCACTTCGAAACGCTCGGCGCGCTCGGGGTAATCGGCCGCCGTCACGTCGATGAAATTGACGAAGAGGCAATCTGCGTCGTCGCGCAAATGGGTGGCGACATCGAGCCAGCGCTCGCGCGCCACGGTGAGCGTGAGTTCGCCGAAGGCGACCTTCGCTTCCATCACGGCCCCGGGGAGCGCGCCGCTGACGCGCGCGCCGAGAGCTTCGAGTTCAGCCGACATCCTAGATTCCTTGGCGTACCGCAATTCCCTCGTCCTTCGAGACGGCGGCTTCGCCGCCTCCTCAGGATGAGGGAATTGCTGACCAGATCCCGCCCTCATCCTGAGGAGCCCGCGTCAGCGGGCGTCTCGAAGGAGGAGGACGGACAACCCCCTAAATTCACTACCGCTCGATCGTGCCCGTGCGCCGGATTTTCTTTTGCAGGAGCAACATGCCGTAGACGAGCGCCTCGGCCGAAGGCGGACAGCCCGGCACATAGACGTCGACCGGAATGATGCGGTCGCAGCCGCGCACCACCGAATAGGAATAATGGTAGTAGCCGCCGCCATTGGCGCAGGAGCCCATGGAGATGACGTAGCGCGGCTCGGGCATCTGGTCGTAGACCTTGCGCAGCGCCGGCGCCATTTTGTTCGTCAGCGTGCCGGCGATGATGATGCAGTCCGACTGCCGCGGGCTCGCGCGCGGCGCGAAGCCGAAACGCTCCAAATCATAGCGCGGCATCGCCGCCTGGATCATCTCGACCGCGCAGCAGGCGAGGCCGAAGGTCATCCACATCAGCGAGCCGGTGCGCGCCCAATTGATGACGTCGTCGGTCGCAGTGACGAAGAAGCCCTTGTCCGCGAGCTCGTCGTTAAGATGCAGGAAGAACGGATCGTCCGAACCGACAGGCTTGCCGGTGCGCGGATCGATGAGGCCCTTGGGCTGCGGCGCGACGAGCGTTCCGCCTTCCTTCTCGATCAATCCCATTCCAACGCCCCCTTCCGCCACTCATAGATAAAGCCGACGGTGAGCACGCCCAGGAAAACCATCATCGACCAGAAGCCGAAAGCGCCGGCTTCCTTGAACGCGACCGCCCAGGGAAAGAGAAACGCCACTTCGAGATCGAAGACGATGAAGAGAAGGGACACGAGATAGAAGCGCACGTCGAATTTCATGCGCGAATCATTGAAAGGGTTGAAGCCGCACTCGTAAGCCGAAAGCTTTTCGGGGTCGGGCGCTTTGAAGGCGAGCAAGAAGGGCGCGACCAGAAGCGCGCCGGAAATCACCGCCGAAAGGACGATGAAGATCGCGAGCGGCAGATATTGTTCGAGCAGCATCGGCATGGCTTTGTCCGACTTGTCGGCGAGGCGAGGGCGGCTTTCGAGAGAGCCGCTTCCTCGGGAATTTCCTTAGAATGACTCCAGGCCGGGCGTTCCGTAACAAAGGCCATTGTGCAAAGCAAGAGAGGAAGCGCGGGCCAAGCGAAATCGCCGCGGTCTTGAGCCAAAGCGCCCAAAAATCAGGCGGCTTATTTCTAAGTTGTCATATGGCGCGAGAGGGCGGCCGCGGCCAGCCATTCGCGCTTGCGCGCCGCCTGTCGCGCCAACGCCTCGGCGTCGGCGCCCCACGCCCGCATCTGCCAGTCTTCGTCGACATTCGCGGCGCCCCAGGCGGCGTCCGCGTCTATTTCACGCAGCGCGGTCGCGAGCGCAATGACCGCCGATCCTGAGAGCGTGGTCATGACATTCAGCGCCGCGAGCCGGAGCGACGCGCCGGCGTCGTCGCCGACATGGGCGCGGACAGCGCGGGCGAGCGCATCGAGCGCGGCGTGCGGCTGCTCCACAAAGACGACGCCCTCCGCGAGCGCGAGCTTCGCGCCGAGCCTGTCGCGGGCGAAGACGACATAGGGGTCCCAGGCGGCGGATTGCGCGGCGACGAGGCTTTCGGGCTCGCCCGCCCGATAGCAGATGAGATCGGACGCGCCATATTTGACGACCTCGGCCTCGACCTCGCGCATATGCTCGGCGACGCCGTCGAGCGCCGTATTCATGAGCTTGGTCAGGAACATGGCGGCGGGGTCGATCGTCTCGCCCTGCCCGGCCCATTCCGCCGCGAGGGCCTCCGCCAGAGCTTGCGAGGGCGCGCGTAAGGCGCGCTTCGCCGGCGTATTGACCGGCCTGCCATCGAGCAAAATGGCGTAGCCGCCCTCGACCGGCGCGGCGACGGCCTCCTTATAGAAGCGCTTCGGGAGCGGGCGCGCTGGATCGCGCGCGGCCTTTACCGGATCGCGTTCGCTGGCGGGGACGAAAAAATCGGCGTCGAAGCCGGCTTTCTCTTTTGACATTTATCAATTCCTATATGCGCGTTTGAAGCGAGACGCTTCCACTTCGTCATGGCCGGGCTTGTCCCGGCCATCCACGAGAGGAAAAGACGCCGCGCTCGCGCTTCCAATATTGCGCGTTCTCTCGGCGTGGATGCCCGCGACAAGCGCGGGCATGACGCGCGAAGCGTTCATTCAGGAATCAGGCGCGTCCTCGATGGGGTCGTAGCGTTTCACGTCGAAGCCGAACATCTCCCAGCTTTTCTTCATATGATCGGGCAGCGGCGCGGTGACGTCGAGCGTCCCGCCTCCCGGATGCGGCAAAACGAGGCGGCGAGCGAGAAGATGCAGTTTCCTGTCCAGCCCGTCGGGCATGGCGCGCAGCGGATCGCGGCGGCGAATCTCGTCCTCGGGACGATGGCCATATTTGGGATCGCCGAAGATCGGATGGCCGATCGCCTCCGCATGAGCGCGCAACTGATGGGTGCGGCCGGTGAGCGGCTTCATCGACAGCCAGGCGCAGCGCGGCGCGACCTTGTCGACGATCGCGTAATAAGTGAGCGAATGCTGGGCGTCGGCCTCGCCATGTTTGGCGACGCGCATTCTTTCCTGGGCGTCGCGCGGCGAAGCCTTTCTTCCGTCTTGCTCCGGCTGACGCCGACCGCTCGACGGCGGGCGCTCCATGCCGGCGCCCTTGGCGAGATAGAGCGAGATGCGGCCCTGCGCAGGCTTCGGCACGCCCTCCACCAGCGCCCAATAGATTTTCCTCGCCTGCCGCGAACGGAAGATTTCGCCCAACTCCGCCGCCATGCGCCGGTTCTTGGCGATAAGCAGCACGCCTGACGTGTCGCGGTCGAGGCGATGCACCAGCACGGGCCGCGAATCGCCCTTGGCGAGCGATTCCAGCATCCCGTCTATATGGCGCGTCTGGCCGGAGCCGCCCTGCGTCGCGAGCCCGTAAGGCTTGTTGAGCACGAGCAAATCCTTGTCCTCGAAGAGCGTCATGTCCTTGAGCGCCCGGGCGTCCTCGGGGTCCGCGCGCCGGATCGCCGGGCTCGCGGGCGCCTCGATTTTGAGCGGTGGCACGCGGACCTTCTGGCCCTCTTCGAGCCGCGTCGAGGTTTCGACCCGCTTGCCGTCGACCCGCACCTCGCCCTTGCGGCAGATTTTGGCGAGATGCGACAGGGCGAGCGTCGGATAGCGGCGCTTGAACCAGCGGTCGACGCGCATCCCCGCCTCGTCTTCGGAGACGGTCGCGGTCGTGACGCCTGTGGCGGCGGGCGCGTTTGAAGCTATGGCTGACATGCGCGCCTTATCGGCCAAAGGCGGCGGCATGTCGATTGCTGTTCGATCGTTTCGCCAGAGGAGGGCGGGTGTTACACAAAGCCGCATCGCCTTGCGACGCGGCCAAGCGCTAAGTTTAAAAAAGGCGTATGTTCGCAATTCATTTAAGGCGCGTCGGCGGCGGAGCGCTTCACAGTGACCAAAATTACGACGAGTTCGATTGCCGGCGCGCGGACGGAAGACCGCCCGCCGCTCAGGCCCCGATGGCTGCACCCCGCTTCGACCGCTACAGTCGTCGGGATTTTCCTCGCTTTCTTCGCTTCGGGGATTTATTGGCCGCAAACGGCGGTCGTCGACCTCGGCGGCATCAGCGCAGACCTCATTCCAGAAGGCGTGTCTTTAGAGGCGGGCGACCCCGCGCCTGAAGGAGATTCCCTGGAAGACCCGCTGCCGTCCGAAACCGCTTCGCTCGCCGACGAGGAGATGGACGAGCTGATCGCCGAGGAGCCGCCGCCCCCGCTGATCATGGAGCCCGACGCGATTGAGGCGCCGGAGAAAAAAGAGAAGGCGGGGAAAAAACAAAAGGTCGAGAACCCAAAGAACGAGAAGGCCAAGCAAGCCGAACAAAAAGCCCGTGAGCGACGCGAGGCTGCGACCGACGGCCGCCGCGCGGACCAGACCGGCCGGCGCTATGGGCTTCCCGGCGGAACGGGCCAAGGCGTGGGCAGAGCGCGGATCGCCGGGCGCTATGGATTGCCCGGAGGGGGCGGCGATGGCTCGGGCGCTGCGCAGGCGACCTGTTTGGCCCACATCGCGGCGTCAATCCGCGGACATACGCCCGCTACCACGAGTCTCGGACCGGGATCGGTCGTCGTCACATTCTATGTGAACGCCGGCGGCGGCATCTCAGGCATTTCGGTTTCAGGCGGAAGCGCCGCGCATGCGGCGATGGCGCGGCGCATCGTCGCCTCTTCGCGGGGGCCCGCAAGTTGCGCGCCGGCATACGCTCGACAGGGCATCTTGTTCCAATAGGGTTTGACGTCGCGAGGCCAGGGGAGGACGCTGAAATGGATATTGCTCCAATGTCGCCGTTCGGCATGTTTCTTTATGCCGGACCTGTGAGTAAGGCGGTGATGGCGCTCCTTCTCGCCGCGGCGGTCTGGACCTGGGTGCTCATCATCGACGGCCTGTTCGTGCTGGCGCGGCTGTCGAAGGCGCTGGATCGCGCCCGGGCGGGCGGGGATATCGGCGTGCTCTGGCCGATCGCCGCAGCCGCGCGGGAAGCGTCGGACGCCGACTTGCCGGATGAAGCCCCTCATCTAAAGCGCGAGCGCGTCCTGCAGCAGATGAACCGGGCCGCGCGCGAATTCATGCTCGACGCCGAAGAGGGACTTCCCGTTCTCGCCGTCGTCGCCTCCGCCGGCCCCTTTGTCGGCCTGTTCGGCACCGTCTGGGGCATTATGTCGAGCTTCTCCGGAATCGCTCAGACGCAGGACACGAGTCTTGCGGTCGTCGCCCCCGGCATCGCCGACGCTTTGGCCGCGACCGCCTATGGGCTCGCCGCCGCGATCCCGGCGGCGATCGGCTATAACCGCATGGCCATGGCCTTCGGCGACCTGAGAGAGAAACTTGGCCGCTTTATCCTGTCTTATGCGAGGTCGATCGCCTGACGCAGAGCCTCGTCCTTCGACGCATCGTCCGGACGAGGATACCTCGCGCCAGATCGCCCGCTGACGACGAGGCGCCATCTTGGCCGGGGAGGCCTCCTCGTTTAGAGTTTGCCCGCTATTGATTTGAGCGAGGCTGTAAATGAGCGAGCGTTCCAGCGAGCAGGCGATAGTCGAGAGAGCCGCGCTCGACGCGCGAATCGCCTTCGTCGCCGCGAGCTTTCTCCTCGCCTACGCCTTCGCGGCGCTGCTTGACCGGGTCGGCGCGCCAGAGCGTTTCGTCGGCGCGGCGCCGGCCTATTTCACCATCCTTGGCCTCGCGACGCTGGGCTTCCTGCTGCATTCGATGCAGGTCTCGGTCTATTACGCCGCCGGCCGCGCCCTGCCCGCGGCCTACGCCGGCTTCGCCAACGCCGCAATCGTCATCGCCCTGCTGCTGCCCTTCACGGCGCGGCTCGCGGGCTGGAGCTTCGGCTTTGGCGCGGTCAGCGGCGTTTTCATCGGGCTGGCGGTCGCGGTCCTTTATCTTGGGCCGCTGCTGCGCAAAACCGGCGTCTTTTCGATCTCCGAGCTTCTGTCGGCGCGTTTCTCCCATGGCGCGCCGCGGCTCGGCCTCATCGGCGCCGTGGCGGTCGCTTCGGCGCTGCTCGCCGTCGCGGGCGGGCTGATCGCGGTCGAGGCGCTGGTCGATCTCACCGGCGCCAATCGCATCTTCGCCGCCCTGCTCGTCGGCGCCGCTGGCCTCGTCATCGCCGGGCCCGGCGGTCTTTCCGGCGTCACATGGGCGG
>NZ_JAZHYN010000028.1:0-44051 GCF_036576025.1 Methylocystis borbori
CGGCCCGGGGGCCCTTGGGGCGGCCAGCAGCCTTCTTACGCGCCGCCGCCTCCGGCCTATCCGCAGGCTGAACCGGCCGGCGGGAGCTTTTTGAAGGGCGCGCTCGGCACCGCTGCGGGCGTCGCGGGCGGCGTGCTGCTCGCCGACGGCATCCGCAGCCTGTTCAGCCATGGCGGCTATGGCGGCATGAGCAATCTCGGCATCGGCTCCGGCTTCGCGCCGGCGGGCGATACGATCATCAATAATTATTACGGCGACCAGGGCGGAACCCAGGACGCCGGTTATGACGCCGGATTTGGCGACAACGCCGGCTTCCAGGACGCCGACTACGGCGGCGACGCCAGCTTCGACGACGACGGCGGCTTCGACAGCGGCGGCGACGGCGGCTTCGACGTATAGATCACGCTGCATTTGGGCGTCATCGCCCGAATGCAGATAACTTGATCGACTCCAAAAGTTTCGAGCGCGCTTTACGCGAAAAAACCGTTTCCACTTTTTCGCAGCGCGCTCTAACCCACAAAGGCATAGCAAATCGCAGCTCCCGGCCCGCAGGGCCGGGAATTTTTTTGCGCCCGCCGCCGCATGTGCGCCAGCGCACCGCGACTCTCTCGCGCGCTCAGTAGGTTGCGATTGTCCGCCGAGGGAGCGGACGCAGCGAGCCAGGGGCTCGAAGATTTTGGGGGGAACGCGCCATGAACCGCATCGCCAACAGCATGATCAAGAGCGGCCTCGCTTCGCGCCCAGTGCGCGTCGACCTCGCGATGAAGATCGCCTTCGCGCTTCTCGTCGCCGCCGCGAGCTTCACCGCCGGCAAGGCGTTTCTCGTCAAGACCCAGGAGGCGCCCGCGCCCCAGATCGCGGCGCGCGTTTCTTCCGTGAACCCCTTCATCCTGCCGATCGACTGGCAGGAAAAGACCGCCATCGCGCAGTCCGACGCGAATTGCCGCAGCGTGAGCGTCGACGCCGACGAGGGTTATGGCGTGCGCGGCAAGACCACCCGCTTCGTCTGCGGCGACGCCCTGTAAGCGGCGTTTCCAAGGGAGAATTCAATGTTCCGCCGCGTTTCCCTGCAAGCCGCGCCGCTCGCCATCGCCGCCGCCATGCTCGCCGCCTCCGCCGTCGCCGAACCTTGGGGCGCGGGCCAGGAAGCGCCAGCGACGCCGAGCCTGACGGGGCTTCGCGCCGCGCCGACGCTGATGGGGGAGACGGCCGAGTGGCCCCAGGCGGAAGCGCCGATTTCGATCGACGCGCGCCGCGCCGTCGAAGCGGCTGTGCGGGAATGGACGAATAAGGAGACCCGCGCTGAGGGCCGGGCGCGGCGCATGGACATCGCCGCCTATTACGCTCAGCACGATTATGCGCCGCTCTGGCGCGAGGGCGCCGATTTCTCGCCCGCCGCGAAAAGCGCTTTGCAAACCTTGCATGAGTCGGCGCGCGACGGGCTTCGCGTCGAAGCGCCGGATAAGGAAACGCGATGGAGCGTCGCGGCGGACCTCGCGCTTTCCGAAGCGATCGCCGATTATGCGGCGCAGGCCGGCGGCGCGCGCGTCGATCCCGCGAAGATTTCCCGCCTCATCGGCGCGCGTCCCGCGCCGGCGACGCCCGTGCAAGCGCTTGACGCCGTGATCGGCGCGGCTGGGGACGCCGGGGCGCGTCTCGCCGCTTTCAATCCGCCGCATGCGGGCTATGTCGCGTTGCGCGACAAGCTCGCAGAGCTGCGCGCCGCGCGCGCCAATGCGGGCCGCGTGGCCGCCGCCGCCCAGACGTCCGACGCGACGCCGCGCGCGAATTTCGCGACTCTGTCCGAAGGCGAATCGAAGCGCGTCGAAGCGGAGATCGTCGCCAATATGGAGCGCTGGCGTTGGATCCCGCGCGAACTCGGCGACACCCGCGTCGAAGTCAATATTCCGCAATTCGAACTCATGCTGACGCGCGACGGCAAGCTCTCGCACGAAACCCGCGTCGTCGTCGGCAAGACTGCGACGCCGACGCCAATTTTCTCGGACGAAATGCAATTCGTCGCGATCAATCCGTCCTGGAGCGTGCCGCAATCGATCATCAACAAGGAGATGGCGCCCAAGGGCGGCGGCGATCTCTCCTATCTCGCGGGGCGCGGCTATCAGGTGTCCTATCGCGACGGGCGCGCCAGCGTGCGTCAGCCGCCCGGCGACAAGAATGCGCTGGGCCGCGTGAAATTCGTCTTCCCGAACGATTTCGCGGTCTATATGCACGATACGCCGTCGAAGAGTTTCTTCGCCAACGCCAAGCGCGCCTATAGCCATGGCTGCGTGCGCGTCGATCAGCCCTTCAAACTCGCGGAAACCGTGCTCGGCGCGGATTATGGCGAGAAGCGCCTGCGCGGCATGGTGGGCCCCGCCGAGCGGCGCATCAATTTGAGCCAGCCGATGCCGGTGCATATCGAATATTTCACGGCGGTCGTCGACGCCAATGGCGCGTTGAAGCTTTACGACGACGTCTATGGCTATTCGGCGAAAGTCCGCGCGGCTCTCGCCTTATAAGAAGAGCGAGGCGATCGCGCGGCCTTCAAGGGCGGCTCGCCGCGTCGCCGGCCGGCGGCGGATCGGGATAGAGCTTTATGCTCGTCGTCTGTTCGCCGCTCCTCAAGATAACCTCTCGGCGATCGATCCGAGAGATCGTCCATGAATCGACCGTGTCGCCGACCTTCCTCCAAGCTCCTTCCGGCGTATCCAGGGAAACGACATAGGCCTGATGCATCTCCTTGTTCTTGACGATGGCGCTCACCGTCAATCCGCCCGGCGTAATGGCGTTGGGAGAGAGGTCGGCTTCGGACTGAGACTTGGAGGCCCTGGGCGACGGACGGCGGCTCCTCGAAAAAATCGGCCGCGACAGCGTTTCGACATCCGCGCTCGCGGGCTTGGGAGGATCGAGCTCGCCAATCGCCAACGTCGGCGGCTTCCAGTCGGGCGCCGCGACCTCCGCGTCCCAACCATTCGATCCGAAAATCGCGGAGATGGCGAATAATCCCGCAATCAAAGTCGTGGCGAGAAGAGAAGCCAGGATCATCGCGGACAAGGGCGAGAGTCGCGCCTGCTTCATGGGCGCGGCGAGCCGCGCGGCGTGAGTGAACATGTCCGCGACGCGCCTTTGCATATCGGGCGGCGTCATCGGCGACCCTTTTGCGGCGCGCCGCCAAATACGTCGAACTCAACGTCGATGTTCTGTTCCATTTGATTGGGCCCCCCGCCCCAAAGGGGGTCCAGCATTCGCAGGACGGCCGCCGTGATAATCAACAGGGGCGGCTCGCCTTCGATCGCGCGCGCCAGCTCGTGGACGCTTTCGTAATTTCCGGCGGCCTGGATCCGCGCGCCGACAAGCGTCACGCCGCGGAATTCCTTTTCCGGCAGCATCTGGATGGATTTCACAATAACCCGCGAGGCTTCCGCGATTGATTTGAGGCGGGCTTGCAAATTGGCGTTGATGACTCCCTCGCTGTCTCCTTCGATGAGTTCGCCGCCCGCATTGATATCGGCCACCTGCCGCGCGTAATCCTGGATCTGTTCCTCATGCGAAACGACCGCCTCGTAGCGCGCAAGCGTTTGCCGACGCTCGGCGACGGCATCGGCGCCTTCGGCGACGATGCGCCGTACGGGCTCGATGAAAAGGAGATAGAAAATCACAAGGGCGAATAGATTGACGCTTACGAAAATTCCCCGCCGAACGACGGGAAGGCGTCGAAGGACCTTCCAATTCATCGGGACGCCGTCCGCTTCTGCTCTTTGATCTTCGCTTGCAGCGAAAATCTTTCGCGCTTCTCGAACTGGTCTGGCGTGATCGGCGCGGTCAATCCCGCCTCCGTGAAAAGCGGCGACTTATTGAAAAGCGCCGGCAGACCAACGGCCGAGTCCGCAAAGCCGTCGATTTCGAGCGCCTTTTCATTCGGCTTGGGCTCACTGAGCGCCAAAGTGGTCGCAAAGGCGCCATCGGGAAGAATTCGCGCCGCCTCTTCCCAAAGGTCGGCGAACCGAGGACTGCCGCGTCGCGTTTCGCGGAGCACGGAGAGAAGCCGGCTTTCCGAAGAGGCGAGGTCTACAGCCCGGCGCACGCGCGCCGCGCGCGAGGACATTTCCTCGATTTTCGAGTCGAGCTCCGCAATCAAGGCGGATTGGCGCCAAAGCGTCGCGCCGACGCCGATCGCCGCCAAAAAAACCGTCGCGGCGCAAAGTCCGATCGCGGCGTTGCGAAATCTGTCCGACGCCGGCTGCGGACCGGCGAGCTGGATCACGGGCGCTTCTTCAGCCTCGCGCAATCCGAAGGGGCGGATGAAGGAAATATCGGAGAGAGCGATCCCCGCGTTCTCGATCGCGCCGGCGATGAAATCGCGGCGCAATATCCACAGGCTGACGCTCAATTTGTCGGGCGCGGAAAGATGTCTCGCGATCGTGTGGCCATAGACGACATCCTCCAATCGAAACGGAGTCTTGCGCTCGATGTCGATGGGCAGCAATTTCGAAAGAGTGCCCGACGCGGCCGCGGGTATGTCGAACCGGCGCACGAAAAAGGCGCTCGCCTCGATCTCAAGCCCGATCCTCGTGGCGTTGAGCGCAACGCCGCGCCGCGCCAGGGCCTCTTCAAGAGAAGAGGCCGCGATTTCGTCGGCGGAAAGACGCCAGAGCCGCGCGCCGCGGCCATCGACGCACCAAAGATCGGAGCCCCCGGCGCTCAGAATCAATTGCCGACTATCGCGGTCCGTGAGCCAAGCGACGGTCGCGGGCGCAAAAAGAGAAAAAAATTCTCTCCGGTGCCAGGAGAGAAAACGGCTCGCCGCAGGCTTCAGCGAGCCTTCGAGCACATCTCGCGTCCAGAACTCATTTGACAAGCAGAGTTGACCCCCGGCGCGCCGTCGAAACGCCGGGCGCGGAGCCTGGCGCCGATGAAAGAGAACGCCGAACGATAGCCGGAGGGGCCCTGTCTGACAATAAGTTGGGCCTTATCGGGCCCTCATTCGATCCAGAGCGAGAAGGCTTGTCGTCTTATCGCGCGCAACGCTTCAGGCGATCTTTTGGCGGGTGACGAAGAAGATTTCTTTAGCCCGGGCGCTCCGCGTTTTGTTGCTAGAATGTGGCTTTTTTTATAAGCTGAGTCGTGGCTGCGTCCGATCAGGCAGCGAAGCCGCGACTGTATCCCTTTTGCCACTGCGGCGGAAAAAGAGGCAAATGTGGCGGCAAATAGACAGAGCGGCGTTGATCATAACGGGAGAAAATCACAACATTCGGCCGACGAACACTTCTTCCGGCTTGGATAGCAAGAGGGCCGACTCATGAGCGTAAAATTTCGCGTGACCTTGTTGATGGCGGCCCTCATCGGCGGTCCGGCCGCGGCCGCAGATTTGCCTTCGCGCAAGGCCCCTCCCGTCTATGTCCCCCCGCCGCCGCTGTGGACCGGCTTTTATGCCGGCCTCAACGCCGGCTATGGCTGGGGAACGACGAGCGGCGCCACAACGGAGGCTCTCCCCCTTATCGACAACATCGCGAACGACCCCGCCTGGGGAACGCCCCTGGGTTTCGCCGCAGCCGCCCACGCGGGCGTTTCGAACGTCAATCAGTCCGGCTTCATCGGCGGCGGACAGATTGGCTATAACTATCAATGGGGCCCTGCCTTCGTCGCCGGCCTTGAGGCTGACATTCAGGGTTCCGCCATCGGCGGAAGGGGCGGCCACGGCGGGTTTGCGCAGTTCGGACCCGACCTTTCGGGCTTCACCGAAGCGGCCATGGGCTCGAGCACCGTGATCGCGGGCGTCGACTGGCTCGGCACGGTTCGCGGACGACTGGGCTATCTCGTCACGCCAACCCTGCTCGCTTATGGAACGGGCGGCCTCGCCTATGGCGGCGCCCGCGCGATCTCCACTCACTCGCTCGGCTTTACTGACAACGTCCCGACCGTCCATCCGACCTTTGGCGGCGTCGGCCGCTATTCCGACATCAGGGTCGGCTGGACGGCCGGCGGCGGCCTGGAATGGATGTTCGCGCCGAATTGGAGCATGAAAGCCGAGGCCCTCTATTACGATCTCGGGGCCGCAAGCTTCGCATCGAGTCCGGTCGGCGCCCTGTTCTCCAATGGCAGCAACATAATTTTCGCCAACATCCCGACGACGCGGGTGCGATTTGACGGCGTCATCGCGCGCGCCGGCCTCAACTATCATCTGAATTGGGGAGCCGAGGCGCCCGCCGCCCCGCCTGCCCCGCCGCCGACGTGGACCGACTTTTACGCCGGCCTCAACGCCGGCTACGGCTGGGGCGCGACGACGAACGTCACGACCGGCGCCGCCCCTATTCTCGACAATATCGCAACGGCGTGGGGAACGCCCGTGGGCTTCACCGCCCTGGCCAATTCCGGCGTCACGAGCGTCAATCAGTCCGGTTATGTCGGCGGCGGACAGATCGGTTTCAACTATCGATGGACTCCCGCCATCGTCGCGGGCTTCGAGACCGACATCCAGGGCTCGGCGATCCGCGGATCTGCGGGCAGCGTCGGCTTTGCGCAGTTCGGGCCTGATCTCTTCGCCGCCAATGATACGGCCATCGGCGCGAATGTGGTCGTCGCAAGCGTCGACTGGATCGGCACGGCGCGCGGCCGCCTGGGCTATCTCGTTATGCCGACCCTGCTTGCCTATGGAACGGGCGGCTTGGCCTATGGCGGGGTGCGCGCCACCGCCATTCACTCACTGGGTTTCGTCGACGATAATCTGACGACGATCTATCCGACCCTCGGCGGCGCCGGCCGCTATTCCGACATCCGGGTTGGCTGGACGGCCGGCGGCGGCCTGGAATGGGCGTTCACCCCCAATTGGACGCTGAAGGCGGAGGCGCTCTATTACGACCTCGGCTCGGCGACCTTCGCTTCGAGTCCGGTGGGCGCCAGGGACCCCGACGGCACCAATGGCGGCGGCTTCGCGGGCGCGCTCCTCTTCGCCAACAGCCCGACGACGCGGGTGAGATATGACGGCGTCATCGCGCGCGCCGGCGTCAACTATCACTTCAGCTGGGGAGAGGCCCCAGTCGTAGCGAAATTCTAGGAAGCCGAGAGGCTAGACCGCAGAAACCGCGGGCGAATGAGAAAATGGCCGCAGTGAGAGGCCGGACAATGTTCCGCCGCGCGTCAAGCGCGGCGTCTCGAACTCGACGAATAAAAATGGGAGGCTAGTCATATGAACGGCCAAACAAAAAAAAGCGCAGGACGCACACTCCTCTTTTTCTATGCGACCCTGATAGGCGCGGCGTTTCTGATGACCGCCTCCGCGATCGACAAAGCGGAAGCGGCAGGCATTCTCCCGCCAAAATGCGAAGGCGGCAGCCCGGAGGCGGCGTGTTTCAAGGAAATCCGCGTCGTCAACAACACCAACAAGAAAATCTGGGTCGTCATTCAAGCCTCCATCATTGTCCAGCCGGCGCTCAGCAAGCCGCTTAACGGCGACAAATGGGGAGGACCCTGCGACGGCACGGGGACAAATCCTCAACTGGGAGATCCCTGGCTGCAGAGGGCGCTTGAGTATACCTCCTGGGTGACGGGCTCGCCCAGCCCACAGAAGAAAAAGACATGGCCCGCGCTCTGCTTTCCGGTGCGGAGCGACTATTATTTATATGTCAACCCGACGACCGGCGTCGCCCCAGGAGCGACCGTGTCGGTGCTCATCCCGTGGTGGGCGCATATCAATCGAGACAAGAATGTGAACCTCGACGAATTCGTCGATTGGTGGAATGCGGGAAGAATATATATCCTGGACGACCAGACCGCTCTGAACGAGAGCTTTCAGGCCAGCCTCGACATCGTTAAGAGCCGAGTCGCGAATTCCGACATCAAACTCGCTTATTTGAGCGACGGGCCTCAACCCACCTGCACCCCCAAACGGCCAACCGATCAATTCACCAACGTCTGCGTCGCGACGGAGTTGGCGGCCTATCGGGCGGGTCCGGTAAATGTTGGGGGAAATCCGGCCAAAACGATCGACAACTCGCTTGGCAAGCACATCCCCTATCAGCTCAATGAATATACTTTAGCTTCCGTCGATAAGCCATCGGGAGCCGGCCTCGGCCAGCTTGTGAACCTGGGCGTGAACTATAATGTGTCGAATGTCGATCAGGTGTATCTGCCCATCGCCATGGCGCCGATCAACGGCCCGGCCGACGCGGGTTATATGGGGACGACGCTGAATGTGACGGACTTCCGCAAGGCGATGCAGAATTTCGCCGGCACGGACGCGAACGGAAATCCCCCGGTAAACCAACAGACCAAGCAATACGACCCGAGCTTGCTGAAATGGCCTATTTACAATAACCCCCAGCAAGACCCCAAAAATCTGAACAGTCCGAGAAAATATCCGAACGCCGGCATTAGGGTGCCGTCGACATTCGCCGCCCTGGCCTTCTATGCCTCTCCGGGCATGTTTATCGACCAAGGCAAAACCTTGCCTGAAATCGTTCCGCTCCCGACTCCCTATAGTTTCACGCCTCCCGAAAGCTGGAGGACATTGCCCCTCACTTTCCGCAATGTCTTGGTGAACTGGGAGAATTGCGCGGAAAAGCCTAATGCCGCGCTGTGCCCCCTTATCGGCTGGTACAATGGCCTTTGGGCGACGTTCGACATCAATTACAGTCTATATTTGTCGAAATGCACGCCGGCGGCTACGCCCTATCTACTGCCGCGGCGCACAGCCAGAAGCCGTCAGCTTCCGTCGCTGGAAGCCTATTTGCAATTCGTGCACGGCTGGGTGCCCTTCCGGGTGGGGCCGAACTGCGGGACGGCTCAGGTGCCGGACCTGCCGCCAGTTGAGAATCCCCCGACGCTTGGCGGTTACGTAGTAATAAACTATCAAGAGATTCAATATGACTTCATGAACTTCGCCAATAATCCTGTCTTAAAGCCGGTCGAGGGACGGCAGTTCAACAAATATGTTGAATTCATCCACGGCCCTCAGCCAAATTTTCTCGACGCGTCGGCTTACGCCTATTCAATCGACGATCTCCAGAGCTTCCAACATTTTCCTGGGGATGGCCTTGTCTTTACCATCGGCGGAGGCAATGGCTTGCCGAATCAAAACAAGATTCCGCCTAAGCCTCCGCTCCCCGCGCAATGGTACCTTTTCACTGTAACATTTGGGGGCTTGAAAGATCCCCCGCAACCGCCCATCGTCCGGTGGAAGAAGTTCGGAATCTGCAAGTCTGATCCGGACTGGGAGTTCGTGAATAAAGCCAACCCGGACGGGATAGGGCTTGACGCACGCTTGCTGCCTCAGCAGCCGCAAGGCTGCGTGATCTCCGCCGAGGACGAGAAGGGCAAAATCTACAGATTCAAGATCAAAAAATATGACATAACCCCGCCGGCGTTCCCAATTCATGTGTGGCCGAACTTTACCCCACAGGCGCCTGTCGTGTTCGACCCGAATGTTCTTGACTGTTCGGTAAGTCCTCCCGACACGGCCGCTTGGTGCGCCCAGATCAACGAAGTGGCGAAGGCAAGCGTAGGAAACACGCCGCCCCAATACACGATCAGCACGCCGGTTCCGATCGGCAATCCTCCGTGAGGCCGTCGGCAAGCCGCCCTAAAAGGCGACTTGCCGACAGTCCAAATGAAAAGGCCGGCGGTCGAGGCGAGGCGCCCCAACCGCCGGCCAATTTTTTTTGGGCCGAGCTATTCGACGAAGGGGGCGTTTTTCAATCGCTCGCGCCGCTCCTGCGGCGTTTCCTGCGACGCCGGCCTCCCTCTCGCCTCGTCGAGGGCGCCAAGGGCGAAGGGGCGGAAAATCTGCCTTACGTCCAAGGGTTTGCGCCTCGGAAAGGGTTGGAAGCGATCGGCGGGCAAAATCGCGCCATAGCGTTCCGCCGCCTCCCGTCCCTCATAGGTTTGCGACACGGGAAATCTTGGAAAAAGCTTCTCTCTTGTTTCAATCGCAAGCGTTGGCGCGGCCTCCACGCCGTTCATCGTCACCGCCATCTCCACGCCGAGCGCGACAGGCGTATAGGCGACCGGCTCTTCCGTCTCCGCATAGGCCATCGCCTCCTCCTCCAGCGGCCCCGCGCCGCTGATTTCGCAAAGCTGGAAGCGCAGCCGGCACTCGGCGCCCGACGAAAAGCGCGGCGCAAGGTCGAGGAGTTGCTCGCGCGCATTCGCGAAGGCGGCGGCGCATTCTTGTCTGGTGAAGGCTTGCGAAGCGACGCAGGCCTCGCGAGAGGCGAAAAAATAGGCCTTGCCTGCTGGCGCTGCGGAGGCCGCCTCGGCGTCGAAAAGGGAGAGGAGAGAGGCTATCGAGACAGCGGACGCAAGACAAAAGGCGGCTGTCCGCTGGCGACAAAAGATTGGATACGCAGGGATATTCGACATCGACGAGGCGCTCGACAGGAACCCTAACATGCGTAAACTTATCCTTAAATATGTCTTTCCCGCGTCCAAGCCGTCGGCGCCCGCGCGGGGCGGATCGACTCCATGGACATGCGCTTATCGAGCGAAGCGCGTATTGTGAGGGCGTCGCTAGTCTGGCGAAAAGATGCGCTGGCCTGAGTCTTTGAGCGAAAGGTCGATCATGGAAACGCTGCCCCGGCATGTCGAGCAGGACACGGACGGCGGCTCGGGGCCGCGTCGCGTCGAGGCGAACAGTCCGCATTTTGCCGAGGCGTTCAGCGAGTTCCTGCTGAGGGAAAAGGCGATAGACGAACTCGCCCTGCAGCGCTCGCAGCGCGCCGCGCGCCAAAGCGGCGAGCGGTTCGACCGCGTTCTCACCAAGCTCGGTCTCGTGCCGGAGGCCGACCTTTGGGCGCATCTCGGCAAATTTCTGCGCATTCCGCCGTTCGAAGCGGGCGATCTGCCGCTGGAGCCTCCGCTCAGCGACGTCATCCCGGAAAAATTCATCCGCGCCAACGGCCTTCTTCCGCTCGGGGCGCAAGGAGGCCGGCTGACTCTCGCGGTGACGGATCCGCTCGATCTCGAACCGGTCGACGCCCTCGCCTATGCGACAGGCCTCGAGATCGAGCTTCGGCTCGCGACGCCGGCGCAATTCCAGAAGGCGTGGTCGACGCTTTACGGCGGGCGCCAGGATGGCGTGTCCATCGTCGACAACGACCAGCGGGCGCATGAGGCGAGCGAATTCGACCTGCAGCGCCTTCGCGACATCGCCAATGAGGCGCCGGTGGTGCGCCGCGTCAATCAGATCGTCGCCGACGCGATCGAGGCGCGCGCCTCCGACATTCACATCGAGCCTTCGCTGGAGGCCGTACAGGTGCGCTATCGGATCGACGGAGCCTTGCGCAACGCGGAAACGCTGCCGCCGGGCCTCAAGGCCGCCATCGCCTCGCGCATCAAGATCATGGCCCGTCTCGACATCGCCGAACGCCGACTGCCGCAGGACGGACGCATCAAGCTTGCGATACGCGGCGTCGACATCGACTTTCGCGTTTCGACGCTGCCCACCGCGCATGGCGAAAGCATCGTGCTGCGCATTCTCGACCGCAGCCAGGTCGCGCTCGACTTCGACAGGCTGGGCTTCGAGCCGCGAACCACGGCGCAACTGCGCCAGGCCATGCGCAATCCCAACGGCATCGTCCTCGTGACGGGCCCGACCGGCAGCGGCAAGACCACGACGCTTTATACGGCGCTAAAAGAACTGACGATGCCGGACGTGAAAGTGTTCACCGTCGAGGACCCCATCGAATATCAACTCGCCGGCGTCAATCAGGTGCAGGTGCAGCCTGCCATCGGGCTCGATTTTCCCAATACGCTGCGCGCGATTCTCCGCCAAGACCCTGACATCATCATGATCGGCGAGATTCGCGACGCGGAAACGGCGCGCATCGCCATACAGGCCTCGCTTACGGGCCATCTCGTCTTCTCGACGCTCCATACGAACAGCGCGGCCGCCTCGATCACGCGCCTCATCGACATGGGCGTCGAAAATTACCTCATCGCCTCCACCGTGAAAGCTGTTCTGGCGCAGCGGCTTGTGCGCCGGCTATGCCCGCATTGCGCTGCGCCGCTGGAAACGCGCGACCGCTGGCGCGCGCAACTCGCGGCGGAAGCCTTCGCCGCCGAACCCGAGCGCCTGTCGTCGCCCAAAGGCTGCCCGCATTGCCGCAATCTCGGCTATTCGGGGCGCTCGACGATCGCGGAGCTCCTCATCATGAACGAGCGCATGCAGCGTCTCGTCTGCGAGAACGCGCCCGATGCGAACTTGGAGGCCGCGGCGCGCGAAAACGGCATGACGACGATGTATCAATGCGGCATGGCCAAGGCCTGGCGCGGCGAGACCAGCGTAGAGGAAGTCGCCCGCGTCACGCGCATGGATTAATGACGCCGATGCCGACATTCAAATATCGCGCCTATAGCGCCGCGGGTGATCTACTCGAAGGAGAGATCGAGGCGAAATCGAGCGACGAGGCCGAGGAGACCCTGTTTCGGCGCGGCCTTACGCCCTTCGAAACGCGCGCGGCCGGCGCGGCGGCGCAGGGCCTGTTCGCCAGGCTCTCCTTCAAGCGGCGTAAACCGAGCGCCGCCCAGATCGCCTCCTTCACCCGCGAATTCGCGACCCTGGAGGTCGCCGACGTGCCGCTCGACCAGAGCCTGCGCATTCTCTCGGCGCAAAGCGCTAGTCCCGCGCTGCGCGACCTCGTGCAGGAGATGCTCGCGCGCATCGTCGATGGCGCGTCGCTCTCCGACGCCCTGTCGCGCCGGCCGGACATCTTCAGTTCCGAATATGTCAATGTCGTGCGCGAGGGCGAAACGGTCGGCAAGGTCGGGACCGCATTGAACGATCTCGCCGACATGCTGGAGCGCGAACTCGAATTGCGCGCGCGAATCCAGAGCGCGCTTGTCTATCCGGCGCTGCTCATCACGCTCGCCGTCATTTCGACCGGCGTCGTGCTCGGCTCGCTCGTCCCGAGCATCGCGCCGATTTTCGTCGACAATGGCAAGGAGATGCCGGCCGGTCTGCAATTCATCCTCAACCTCGAAGACAATGCCGGGACGATCGGCCTCTGCATCGCCATCCTGATTGGCGCGCTGCTGCTCCTTCGCAAGATGGCGCAGACGCGTTTGTCCTGGCGAATCGCGATCGCTCGTTTTTATCTGCGCATTCCCGTGGTCGGGTCTTTGCTCGCGCAATTCTCGACGGCGCGTTTCGCGCGCACGCTCGGCTCCATGCTCAAGGCGGGCGTGCCGCTGCTGCAGGGGTTGGAAAGCGCGCGCGCGGCCGTCGTCAACGCTTTTTTCAACCATGAGCTCGCCGGCGTCATAGAGGCGGTGCGCGGCGGCGCCCATCTCAGCGCGGCGCTGGGCGGCGTTCCCTATATTCCGCCTGTGGCGCCGCAGATGATCTCGATCGGCGAGGAGACGGGCCAGCTCGACGATATGTTGCTGCGCATCGCAACCATGTTCGAGCGGCAAGGACAGCGCGCCATCGAGCGCGCCATGGGCTTGCTCACGCCGACGCTCACGATATTGATCGCCGCCGTCGTCGGCGGATTGATCATGACGGTGATGGACGCGGTGCTCGGCGTCAACGAGCTCGCGGTGAAGTAATGGCGCGACTTCGTCGCCTCTCGCGGCGCGGCGCGGGCTTCACCCTGCTCGAATCGCTCGTCGTTCTCGCGCTTATGGCGCTCTTTGCGGGCATGGCGACGCAATTGCTGCGGCCGCCGTCCGGCCGACTGCGGCTCGAAAGCGCTACGCGCTCCCTATGCGCGAGTCTGCGCGCGACCCGCGCCCGCGCCATCGCGACCAACGCCGAGTCGGCGGTCCTTTTCGACCTCGATCGCAAGAGCTATTCCTCCCCCGTCGGCGGAGAGGGGAAACTGCCGGCGGACGCACAGATTTTCCTTGAGATCGCGCATACGCAGCAATTGACCGACCGCCTCGGCGCGATCACTTTTTTCGCCGACGGGACGTCGACAGGAGGCGACGTGACGCTGGTGACGCCGCAGGCGCGCGCGACCATCGGCGTCAACTGGCTGACCGGCGAAGCGACATGCGCGCTCGGCTGAAATCGAGAGAAGGATTCACGCTGATCGAGGCGCTGGCCGCCTTCGCCATCCTCGCGCTCGCTCTCTCGCAGCTTCTCTTGGGAGTCAGCGGCGGCGCCCGCAACGAGGCGCGCGCCGATTTTCTGCTGCGCGCCACGCGTCAGGGCGCTTCGCATCTCGACATGCTCGGCGTTGAGGGACCAGCGCCTTTCGGCGCGACGACCGGCCGCTACCCGGACGGACAGCGCTGGAAGCTCTTCGTCGTCCCGGGCAAAAACATCGACGGACCGACCGGAGAGCCCATCGCGACGAGCTTTCACGCGCGGCTCGTCATAGAGCGCCCTACGGGCTATGGCGAAACGACGACCCTTTCGACGTTCAAGATCGCGCCGCCGATGAGGCCGAAGCAATGAAACGGCCCGCGGCCAACGGCTTCACCCTTCTCGAATTATTGCTCGCCGTCAGCCTGATGGCGCTGATCGTCGGCTCGATCATGGGCGGCATCGGCCTCGGCCGCCGCGCATGGGAGACGAGCCATGCGAGTGAAGCGCTCGATGAGGTCGAAACCGCCGCGCGCGGCGTCGCCCGCCTCCTCGCCCACAGTTTTGCGGCGGCGCCCGATACGCGGATGGGGGCGCCGACGCAGATGGTTTTTCAAGGAAGCCGGGAGGGATGCCGCTTCATCGCGCTGAGCGAGGGCGGCGCGCAATGGGGCGGCCTCCTCGTCGTCGAGATTGGCGGCGACGGGACGGACCTCGCCGTCTGGACGCGCGTCTACCGGCCTCTTGAGGCCGTGGAGCTCAAACGAAACGGGATGCAAAAAACCGTGCTGTTGAAGGACCTCGCCTCCTTCGAACTCGCTTTTTTCGGATTGTCGCAGGAAGCGAACAGTCCCGGCTGGAGCCCGAACTGGAACGACGCGAATCTTCCCCGACTGGTTTCGATCAGGATCGGCGCCTATCGTCTCGGCCGGGTGATCGAGGCCGTGACGACCGTCGCCCTACCCCAATAGAAGCGCAAAAAAGTTGGTGGACTTTTTCGGGGAGAGCTAGCTCCACCTTATTGATTTTAAGTAAAATCTTATCGATCGGCCTGTCTCAGCCCATTTCCAACGGCCCGACCGCCCAGGCGAGCCAAAGCCCCAAGGCGAGATGAGGCCCAAAAGCGATCGGCTCGCGCGGGTTTCGCAGCAATCCTCGCGAGGCTGCGAGCGCGGCGGCGATAAGCGCCGACAGCGCCGCGTAAATCAGGCAGCTCGGCAAGCCGGCGAATCCGAGCCACAGGCCGGCCGCGCCAAAAAGCTTGGCGTCGCCCTCTCCGACGCCGGGCGTTCCGCGCAACGCCTCATAGCCGCGCCCGAAGAGGCGCAGCGCCGCGAAGCCCGTCGCCGCCGCCGCGAACCGGTTTACGGCCTCCTCCGGCGCGCTCGCCAGGATCGTCGCTGCGCCGGTTAAGGCCAGAAACACGACGGGGCCGTCCGGGATGACGAAATAGCGCGCGTCAAAGAGCGAGACGAGGCAAAGGGCCGTAAAGAGCGCAAGGCTGGGTAAGACAAAAAGCCGCAACTCGCCAAGTTCGGCGAAAAGGCGAAAGAGCGCGAGAAACGCCGCCCATATTGCGGGCGTAAGCACAATTCCCTCGCCCCGCGCGCATAGGGCCTCCCAAGCCAAGGGGGCGAGCGCGCGACGCCGACGCGCGCAATGAGGAGACAGGCTCAAAAAGCCGCTGCGCGCGGCCAAATTTGAACTTGTTCCGACCTCGCTTCGCAACGCGATCCTTCCGTCAGCGCGAAATAATTTAATCTCTCGTCATATCAGCCGCTTATTCGTCAATCGGCGCCTGTTTCGCGAGTCATATCGACCAAGCCTTCGGGCGCCTCGCGTTTGGCTCGGCGTGACCGGCCCGTTTCCTTGCCTATCGCGATAAATCAAAGTACTCAACAAGGAGACCTCGGGCGGCGATCGCCTGTCGTGACGAAGCCTTTGCGAAAGTGTTAAATCGGACCGAGGCTTGGTTCGCGCCGAAGTCAAACGCGGGTTGTGTCGATTTGCGTCTTTTCCTTCGAGTGTCTGCTCTGGCCGCCGCCGCCAGCGTCGCGGGATGCGAATCTTCGACAATGGGCGGACCGCCGATCGCGGAATGGAATGTCGAACCCGTTCAGCGCGCTCCGCGAGGCTCCGGCGGCGGCGGCCCCAATGCGGTGTCGCTGTCGCGATCGCCCTCCGGCCGCACGATCGTCTCGCCCGGAACGGGGAAGTTCATCGGCTCCGTCAGCAACCGCGCGAATTCGCCCGAACCTGCGGGTGAGGATGGCGTCACCCTCAATCTCGTCAACCTCCCGATATCCCAGGCGACGAAAATCGTTATCGGCGACATTCTCGGCGCCGATTTCGTCGTCGACCCCAAGCTCGATGGCAAGGTGACGGTCCATACCGCCAATCCGGTGCGTAGAAGCGTGGCGCTCGATCTCTTCCAGTCGGCCTTGCGCGTCTCTGGCGCCGCTGTGGTCAAATCCGGCGGCATCTTCAAGGTGGTTCCCGCCGATCAGGCGGCCACCTCAGGCGAAATGATCACCGGCGACCCCGTCTCCCCGACATCGCAGCCGCTCGGCGATTTGGCGCGCGTCGTGCAGCTTCACTACGTATCCGCTGCGGACATGAAACGGGTGCTGGAGCCGATCGCCGCGCGAGGAACCATCGTGCGCGCCGACGACGCGCGCCAGACGCTAACCCTCAGCGGCTCGGCGCAGGACATCGCGACGCTTCAAGACGCCATCAGCATGTTCGACGTCGATACGATGCGCGGCATGTCCTTCGCGCTCGTGCCCGTGCGCAGCGGCGACGCCGACATGCTGGCGGAGGACTTGAGAAACGTCTTCGGCTCGGAAAAGGAAGGACCGATGAGCGGCATGATCCGCTTCATCGGCAATAAGCGGCTTTCGTCCATTCTCGTCATTTCCTCGCAACCCGAATATCTCGCCCGCGCGCGCTCCTGGATTCAAAAGCTCGACGCGCGCGCCGAGCACAGCGAGAAACAATTTTTTACCTACCGCGTCCAGAACCGTCCCGCGCAAGAACTCATGGTCGTGCTGACCTCCCTCTTCGGCGCCAAGGGCCAGCAGGATTCGGGCGTATCGCCTCGCTTCGGAACGGCGGCGCTGTCCTCCGGCGACAACTCGATGGGAGGCGGGCAGTCCTCGACAAGCCCGCTCGGCGCCCTGTCCGCGAGCGGCGGCGCCGGGTCCGGAAGCGCCGGCGGTTTGGGCTCAGGCGGATTAGGGAGCGGCGGCGGCCTTGGAAGCGGCGGTTTGGGCGGGTCGTCGAGCAGCGGCGGCCCTTTGGGGTCGGGAACCGGCACCGGCGGCCCCAGCGGCTTCAGCGTGCCCGGGGGACCGCAATCCTCGTCGGCCGCGGCTCCCACGCCGGCGGTTTCGCTCGACAATGACCGCTATAAGGTCGGCGTCGATCCGGCCAAGAACGCACTCGTCGTCATGGCGACGCCCGAGGACTATCGACGCATCCAGCAAGTGATCGAAACGCTCGACGTCCTTCCCAACCAGGTGTTCCTCGAGGCGACCATCGCCGAAGTGAAGCTCAACGACACACTGCGCTTCGGCGTCCGCTGGTTCATGCAAAACCATTCCAATCTTTTTGGCTTCAGCACGACCGGCAACCAGACAGGGCCAGCGGCGAATACGATACTCGGCCAGAATCTTCTCGGGACCAATGTCGCGGCGAATTTCCCCGGCTTCGCATACGCGTTCCGCGCGCTCAACCAGCAGGTGACGCTGAACGCGCTGAATGCGATCACCGAGGTGAACGTCATTTCGACGCCGTCGCTGACCGTGCTCGACAACCGCGAAGCGATGCTACAGGTCGGCGATCAGATCCCGGTGCAAACGCTCACCAGCGTGTCCGCCATCGGCAATACGTTCAACTCGGTGAACTACACCAATACGGGCGTCATTTTGAAGATCACGCCCCATATCAGCGAGAGCGGCCGCGTGATGCTCGAACTCGAACAGGAAGTCTCGAACGTCGATCCCAACACGCCGCCGGGAAGCACCACGCCGACCATTCAGCAGCGCCGAGTTAAGACTCAAGTGGTCATCAACGACGCGGAATCGCTGATGCTCGGCGGCCTCGTCAAGGATCAGCGCGGCCGCGCCGCCTCGCAATTGCCCGTCGTCGGCGACGTGCCGGTCGTCGGCAATCTGTTCAAGGACAAGGGCGACGCCGTCGACAAGACCGAACTTGTCATCATGATTACGCCGCATGTCGTGCGCTCGCTGAATGAGGGGCGAGAGATCACCGAGGAATTCAAGCGCAAGCTGCTCGACATTTCGACGCGGGCGATCGGCCGGCCGCATGATATCGAGCAATCGACCCGGCGGACCCTGCTCGATCCCTGGTCTCACAGCCCCTGGCGCGCGGATCGCGAATCCCGGTGAGGGTCAGCAAGCCGGAACGCCTGCCCCGTTTGTCGCGATCATCTCGCGAAGCCGATCGACATATTTCGATTGCCCGCGGCGCATTTCCTTGATCGCGAACGGCTTGCCGCTCGTAGGCGACAGGTCCAGGATCGCGTCCTTGGCGGCAGTCTGGCCCGTCGCAAGCAGCGCCTCGACATGGATGAGGAAGGCGCTCTGGCCGCCTTGCTGATTGAACTGCGCCGGAAAACGACGATCGTCGCGATCGAGAGCATTGGGATAAGGGACGGCGCGTAAAGCCTGCACGTCGGCGAGCCGAAAACCCGCAAGAGCGGCGAATAGCGCGGGCGGACTCGCCCGCGCATCGACGCCCGCGTTGCGCGAATGCGTTGTCACGAAGGGCGTCAGATCGCGAAACAGCGCCGGATTGACGCCGTCCACCTGATCGAGTTCGAGGACCGTCTCGAAGGGCGCCTGCTTGGGCGCGAAGGGCTTGTCCGAAGGAGGCGGCCGATCCTGCTTGCCGAGGAGGGCCGCCGGCGTACGAAACGCGACAATAGCCTGAGCGAGAGACTTCGCGGCGCGGGCTTCGACGCCCAGACCGGCCAAGGTCATCTCCAGCAATTCAGGCGAAGCGGCGTTGAGATCGACCTTGCCGGCCTCATCTTCGATGGCGACCGCGATCGCCGCCCCTTCATAGACGCAATAATGCGGCGCGCCGGCATAGGCGGGCGCGTTCCGCGGCGGGGCGACGTTCGCGTTCTTTTCGGCGACCAGGGTCAGCATCGCGAGATTGATGACCCCGTCGGCGATATAATTCGCTTGCGTCGCGCTCGCGATATTATGCGCCGTCTGCAAGCGCAGACGGCCCGTCTTCATGAAGGAGAGGACGAGGAGCGAAATGACGCCAACGCCCCAGATAACGGCAAGAAGCGCGAAACCCGCGCGTTTCCTTTTTCTTCGCGTCTCTGCGAGGCCCGGCGCGTCCGTCATTTCCCCTGAGCGGGACCGCGCGCGATCGACGCCGAGCCGCCTTCGCGGCCTTCGGGACCGAGCGAGCCGATGTCATAGGGGCTGGTCTGCCCGGGCGCGCGATAAAGATAGGCGTGTCCCCACGGGTCCTTGGGCACGCTCGCCGTTTTGAGATAAGGCCCGCTCCAGGAGGAGACCCCCGCAGGCCGTTGCACCAGCGCGGTCAAGCCTTCCTCGGTCGAAGGGTAGCGCCCGGCGTCGAGATAGAAGAGATCGAGCGCGCTCGCGAGATTCTCCATTTGAATCTGGGCGGTCTTCACTTTCGACTCCGACAGGTAATTCAATACGCGCGGTCCGACGAGCCCGACGATCGAACTGATGATGGCGAGCACGACGAGCATTTCGACAAGCGTGAAGCCCGCGCGTCGGCGCTGCGCGCGAAAGACGCGCCTGCGTCGCGCGACGCAGGCCGCTTTTGGAAAATCATGGCCGATGCTCTTTGCGACGCTGCGCATTCTATGCCCCGTCTCGTGCAGAAATTCGAGCGCGATGCGCCCGATCGAAGGTCACTTTAGGCGCGGCCGATTCAAGCCGCAATAAAGGGTCCTGGATCACGCCGCATTTGGGCGAAATCACCCGAATGCGGCGCGCGCAATTCCAAAAGTTTAGAGCGCGCTTTGGGCGTAAAGCCGGATCCCACGCAGCGCGCTCTAGAGTTCGACATAGACGTCGCAGCCATAGACGGACGTCGGAAGGCCGGCGGGGTCCTGGATCATGTTCCAGCATTTGCCGACCCCGGCGATCATTCGATAAATAAAGACGCCTTCAGGTTCGACGACGCGCCTTTCAGGCGCCTTTTGACGGCCGAGATAGTTGAAATAGGAAACCGCGATGTCGTCGCGGCAACGATAGAGCGTGCCGCGATCCAACAGAAACACGCTGGCGCGATCCTTCGCCTGACTGATGCAATAGGAATAATGCGTGAGCGCCTCCGGCCTCACGCTGATCTGCGCGGGCGCGGGCGCGGCGCAGATGGCCAGGCCGCCGCTCAGCGAGAGGCGCAAAACATTATCTCTCGCGGTCGTGAGGCGAGACTCCAACATACGCTGGAGCGAAGGCCCTTTTGCAGGCGTCATGACCGTTTTTTAAAATGAAAAACAAGACAAGGCAATGAAAGCCGGCGCGCTTCCGGCGGCCCGGCTTTCGTCAGCCGCTTTTCGTCGACGCGTTAGGGCGCGACCGCGGGCAGCGTGTTGGCGACGGCTTGCGCCGCGGCGTTACTGACGCCGAGACAGGAAGGATGGCCAAACCCGCTCGGGCTGACGCCCATGCCGCCGTTTGGATTTGGGATGATGTCGAACACGATGTTATCGGGGCGGTCTGGCGGCGCGCCGACGCCGGCGATCGACTTCAGATGATCAAGATTGAGATATTTGCGAACGCGCCAGGCGATAAGGTGCTCGGCGCAGGAGGTGTCGCCGCTGACGCCGACGCCGCCGACCTTGACGGCGCCCCCGGCATAAAGGCCAAGGCCGCCCCCGAAGACATTGATGCCACCGATGACCTGGCCGATCATCGGATCGGCTCCCGTGCCATAGGCCGCCGTATTGATCGGACCCGTATAGACGAGGTTCCCGGTGTTGCTCGAGCCGCCGCTAAAGCCGCCGAACCCGCTCTGGTAAGCGCCAAAGCCGATTCTGTCGCCATAGGCTCCGGCCGCTGCAATGGGGTTGCTGTGCTGCAGACCATAAAGGCTGCCGCCGGGATTGACGGCGGCATAAAGATTGGCGGTCGACAAGGCGAGCTTGCCGTAAGCCAGAGGCGTTCCCGACCCTGAATTCTGCGTCTGACCGAGGCTGAGCGTGGCGGCGGTGTAAGCCTTTTGCGCCGACATAACGCGGCCGGCGAGCCACTGGCCCTGAACCGGATCGCCGCTCGAATTGGCGACGACGCAAACGACGCCGTCGGGAGCCACGATCGTCCCCCAAACATTGAGGCCGAGCGCGAGTCCGCCGCCATTGCCGGTCTCGCTGATCGCCACCCTGAGCGCGTTTTGAAGCTCCGGAACGGAAATGTTTGGACAAGCGGCGTTAGCGGCCAACACATGCGTGGGCAAGAGACAGGCTGCGGCGCCTGCAATCAATATATTGCGGACCATGACCCCTCCGGAAAACTGTCGACCTCTCGACGCCTGGCGCTCAAAGGCAATCGAGCGCCCGCAGGATGATCGTATTTAACGCGCTCAGCCGCCCCGCGGTTCCGCTTCTGGCCAACGGCCAGAGCCATCACGCCGACGAGGCGAGACGGGCGACCTGTTCGCGCAATTCGTCCTGAGCGTGCGCGAGATTGTCGCGCGCCGCCTCGGACCAGAGCTTTCGCGTTTCCGCGCGCCGGTAGAGCGCCTCGCCGCGCGCCGCGAAGGTCTCGATCATCTGCAGTCGGCCGAGACAGAAGAGCGGCTCCGGCACCCAGGAATATTCGAAACGCAGTTTTTCGAGATTCTCCTGGAACACGGACCACGGCGCCGCGAGCGACGACAGGTCGAGATCCAGAAAGAGATCGAGATCGCCCGTAAAGCCTGGATAATGCTCGGTCATCGCGCGCGCATCGAGATGGCCCGCCGTCGCCATGATGAGATCGCCGACCGCGTCGGCGTCGGCCTTCGCGAATGTTGAATGGCGCTCGAAAAGCTTGGCGCTGGCGCGCACATTCTCGGCGTCCGGACGCAGCGCGCCGTCGTCTTCCTGCGTCTCATAGACGGCGTCGTGCCAGAAGATCGCCGCGGCAAGGAGGTCCGGCCGCACGGCGAGCGTTTTCAGCTCATCGAGCTTGCCAAGAAGATCGGCGATATGGCTCCAGTCGTGGTAACTGCGCTGCGGTTCGCGATAGGCGGCGTCCAGCGTCGCGAAAGCGTCTACGTCGTGATGCGCGGCGAGCTGCGCCCAATAGGTCTGAATCGGATTTGAGATCATGCGCGAGCGGCGATCCTGGCGCTGGAGAGGAACCAATAACGCGTGCGAATTCACGGCAGGAAAGCGGTCGCGCGAAGACGGAAACGTCACTTACTCCCGAGATTCCATACCGAAGACCAACCTTCTTGCAACCCCTCCCGCGCCAGAGCCAAATATCGTTCCCCCAAAACGACATAGAGCGCGCTCCAGGGTCTGGGCAGCGTCTCCGCCAGCGTCGACGCGTGCGCCGCGGCGGCGTCAAATCTGCCCGCTTCATAGTCGCCCCGCATAAGGTCGTGGGCCGTGCGCCAGCGCACATACGCCGGGGATTTCGCGGTCTCCGCATCTCCGGCGAGGGCGAAGACGGCCGTCGCCTCGCTTCGGCCGACGACGCGGACCCGCCCGAGATCGAGCCAGGCGAAATCGGGGGCCGCCGCGCGGACGGCGCCGGAGACGACGATGTCGGTTTGAAAGGCCTTGCTCGCCCCTTCGAGGCGCGAGGCGAGATTCACCGTATCGCCCAGGATCGAATAGTCGAAACGGCGGATCGACCCCATATTGCCGACGCTACACGGGCCAAGATGCAGGCCAAGGCCCATCGCCGCCGCTTCGCTTCCCGGCTCCGCCTCGGCGCGGCGCGCATTGAGCGCCGCGAGCGCCTCGCGCATCGCCAGCGCCGCCGCGACAGCCTTGCGCGGATGATCGTCGATGTCGAGCGGCGCGTTCCAGAAGGCGAGCACCGCATCGCCCATATATTTGTCGACCGTGCCTTCCTGTTCGAGAATGGCGTCGGTCACGGGCGTCAGATAATCGTTCATGAAATGCGTGAGTTCGCGCGCGCTCAACCCTTCCGAAATGCCGGAGAAATTGCGCAGGTCGGAAAACAGTACGGTGAGTTCCCGCGTCTCGCCGCCCAGCACCAGGCGCTCTGGATGCTCGGCGAGCCGATCGACGACGGCGGGCGCGACGAATTTGCCGAAGGCCTGGCGCACATGGCGGCGCGACGCGGTTTCGGCGCGCCACAGCGTCACCGCGCCGAAGAGATAGCCGCAAAGAATCGCAAGGCTCGGATAGGCGGGGTCGAGCAGCAGCCCGTGACGGTCGAAGAGATAAAACGAACCCGCGAAGAGCGCCGCGACGGCGAGCGGCGCGGCGGCGGCGGAGAGCGCCAGCGGCGCGACGAGCAGCAATCCCATGACGAGCAGCAGGGCGATGAGGGCGACGACGAACTCCAGTCCCGGCGCCCAGTCCGGCCGCGCGAGCAGCGACCCCGAAGCGATGGACTCGACGATCTGCGCATGCACGTCGACGCCGGGGACGACCGGCTCCAGCGGCGTCGCGCGCACGTCGCCAAGCCCCGTCGCCAGCGCGCCGACGAAAATGATGCGGCCCTCGATCTCCTCGCGCGGGACGCGCCCTTCGAGCACGGCCCTGACGGAAAGATCGCGCGCGGCGTCGGTGCGCGAATAGCGCGGCCGCACTTCGCCGTTCGGGCCCGTCGCGATCTCGAAGGCGCCGACCTTGATGGCGTTCACGCCTGTTTCCTTGCCAAAGGCCGTCTGACCGCTGGCGTTCGAGGAGCGCACGACGATGGCGCGCTCGCCTTGCGCCACCCGCAAGGCCTCGAGCGCCAGCGACGGAATGATCGCGTCGCCGACCCGCACGATAAGGGGCACGCGGCGCACGATCTGGTCGTGATCGGGCAGCCAATTCGTCGCGCCGAGCCCTTGCGCCGCTTGGAGAAGCTGCGGCGCGGGACCCACCCCGCCGGCGAATGAAACCAGAAAGGGCCCGGGATGGTCGCCGGCGATCACGAAGCCGGCTTTCGGCTGCAGCGGCGCGCCGACCGCATCGGTCAGCGTCGCGCCGAGCGACGCGGGGGCCTCGTCCAAAGCCTGTGCGAAGATCTGATCGCCGCTCGGCGCCCTGGCGACGAGCTTTTCGATCTCGGCGCGGGCGCGCGCGTCCGGAATCGCGTCGATCAGACGCTCGGCGCCGCTTCGATCCGCTTCGGCAAAAATGAAATCGAAGGCGATCGACGCCGCGCCGAGGTCGCGCAGACGATCGACCAATTGGGCCAGCCGCGCGCGCGGCCATGGCCATTGCCCGTAAGCCTTGAGGCTTTCCTCATCGACGCCGATGACCCGCGCCGGCGTCTCGGGATCATAGGCTCGCGGCGCGAGGCGCTGAAAGGTGTCGAAGATGAAATTGCGCAGATCGTCGAGCGCGCGCGGCTGGGCGACGCCCCAGGGGAGGATAAGAGCCGCGGCGGCGGCGAGCGCGAAAAGATAGGCGGGCCGCCGTCTCAGCATTCTTCCCGCTCGCTATGCAGGAGCCGCCGCAAGGAAACGCCCCTGCGGCGTTCTGGCGTCACGCGCAGGATCGCCGCCGCCGCAACCGCCCCCGCTTTATTCGCCGCCTTGGCCGCCGCCGCCATGATGACCGTGATAACCGTGGCCGCCGCCTTCGCCGCCATGGCCGCCGTGGCCATGATGGCCGTGGCCGCCGCCTTGCCACGGCGGGCAATACTCACCCTGTTGCTGCGGCGTCGCCGGCGGCAAAGGACTGGGCTGATTGGCCACATTGGCGCGGCTCTGCACGATGCTGTTGCCCGCCCAGAACGGGTTGAGCGCATCGAGGCCGGGCGGCGTCACGACATCCGGCGGACGAATATTACCAAGCCGCAGATGCGCCTCTTCGCTCGTCGGCTGCGTCTTCACGCCGCCTTTCTGATTTTTTCCGCTTTCGAGCGACGCCAGCATCGCCGCGATGGTTGCGGGCGGCACCTTGAAGGGATCCGAGGCGGTACCGTCGTTCGACACGCAAACGCCGTAGCCCGAGCGCGTTAGCGTCTGCCCGCCGACGTCGATGACGCCATATTGATGCACGACGAGCGTGCCGCATTGGCCGCCGATCTGAATCATGGCCGAGCCGCCGCGCACCCCGATCGAGGCGGTGGGCGTGCGCAGCTTGGCGCCGGCGTCGTGGCTGACGCCGCCGCCGACGAAACGCATCACGCCCTTCGCCATCGAGACGCCCTGGCGGCCGCCGCTGCCGCTATAGAGGAAATCGTCGATCGTCACGGCGCTATTGCGGCCGATCGTCACTGTAGAGGTGTCGTTGAAGACGATCTGCGCGCTGCCCTCGGGGCTGGTTTCGACGCGCTCGCGCTTCTGCACGCCGAGCCCGACCGACAGCGACCGCTTCGACGCGCCGGGCGGCGTGCCATGCGCCGTTTGATTGACCGCGCCGACATTGCCGACGACTTCCGCGCAAGCGGGCGCCGCGACGAGCGCAAGGATCGCGGCTGAGGCGAAGGCGTGAAGCTTCTTCATGGTCCTTCTCCGTCAGAATTTCGCCGTCGGTCCGAAAGTGACGGACACGTTTTGCGTCTTGAAATTCGGGATGTTCGAATCGTTGCGGGCGAATTCGAGATTGCCGGTGAAGCCGAATGTCGCGGTGATCGGCGCATCGAGCATGATGCCTTCGATCCAGGCCACGTCGCGCCGCGCCACGCCAAAATTGACCAGCGGATTGGCGGCCTCGAAGGCAAGCTGCGTGAAGCGCGCATAAGGCGCGATCGTCCATTTGCGCGGAATGATGGGGAGCGGCGGATCGACCTCGAGCCGCAGCAGAGCCTGCACGTCCACCTGGTTCGACGATTGTTGCGCATTGCCCGCCCCGGCATGCGAATAAGCGACGCGGCCTTCGAGCTTGATGTCGTTAAAAATGCCGTAGGTGCCGCCGAAATAGCCGGTGATGACGTCGCCCGTGGCGAGCGTCGACAAGGTGGAATAGGGCGAGACGCCGAAGAAGCTCCGCCCCGGATCGACCCAAAGCGAGCGCCACTCGAAACCGGGCTCGAGCCAGAAGTCCTCGGCGAATTGCGCCCGCAGGTTGAGGCCCGCGCCGCCCGTGTTGAGATAATTGCTGGAGCCGAGCATCGCCACGGCGCCCGTCAGATAGGGCTTCACCGAAAGCCCCTTATAGAAATCCGGCGCAAAAAAGATGCGCGGGCCGATCGAGCCGGAGAACAGCGCGATGCTGTATTCCGGCAGACGGAATTGTTGCGTGGCGTAGCCGGTCACGCGCGTCTCCAGCATGTCTCCCCGCCCGTTCTCGAAGTCGAGATCGTGCGCCGCCTGCACAAGCTGGAAACTGTTGATGTCGCTCTTTCTCGGCTGGCCCGAGGCGACGCCGACGCCGCCCACCTGAAACAGATTGTTGGCCGGGAAGAAATTGGCGTTCGACTGCGCGCGCAGACCGACATGCAAGCGCAGATAGAGCCTGTTCGACTCGTTGCGTTTCTCGATGTCGGGCAGTTGCGCCTCGATCTGCGCCGTCTGAACCGGATCGAGCCCACCCTCGCCCAACGCCTTCCGCAGATGCTGCGCGGAGACTTCATAGGCGCCGAGTCGGGCGTAGAGGAAGCCGAGCTCCTTGCGGGCGCGGCCGAGATTGGGATTGAACATCAGCACGCGCTCGAGCGCGCCGATCCCCGCCTCGTAATCGCGCAACTCCGTCGAGACCAGCACGTAGCGATAGGTCGCGTCGTAATCCGTGGGATGGGTCTGGATATGGGCCGCGAGCCGAGCCTGTTCGGCGCGCAGGTCTTCATCCGCCGAAGCGGGCGCGATGAAAGCGAGAGCGGCGAAAAAAGCGCCGGCGATCATCGCCCCTGTTTTATATGCAACCATATATGACAAGCTCCCATCGAAATCGGAGAGGGCGCTTAAACGCCCTGCATGGCGAAGCTGGATCGAAGCTGACTCATGTGGCGCGGGGGCGCAACTTAGCGCCGAATTGCGGCTCCCAGCATCGCCTTGTTTGGCATCCATATGATTATCAATGGATATACGCCTGTTGGGCGAGCGCCCACCGCGCGTTGCGGCGCGCCGTCGCCATAATTGTCGATGAAACAAATTCAGAGTGTTGCGACTAAACCACAGCGCCCTTGGCTCAAACGTGCGCCGGCGTCGCGCCATCGAAAAGCGCCACGACCTCGCCCGCGCCGATCGTCGCCTTCGCCGCGCCCGAGACGCTCCAGCCCATCCGGCGGCGCGGCGAAGAAACACGGCGGCGCAGATGCGCGGGAGAGCGGTCCTCGACGCGGGAAGCGCCCGGGGCGAACAGCCAGCGCAAGACGATCAGCAGATCGGCGGCGCGGCGCGCGGCTCCGATCTCCACGGCGTTGCGGATGTCGGCGACGACGCGTCCGCGCGCGGCGTCAAGGGACGCGGCCCGCCGATAACGGGAAAACATTCTGAAGTGCTTGTCGCCCGGGCTCACCCCGAGGACGATCTCATGGCCTTCGAGGCCGGCCATTTCGGCGCAGCGTTCGATCGGCGTCAATTCGGGAAGCATGGACCTCTCCTGGATCGCTGTTATTTCCGACGGGTCTTTCGACCCTTGTCGGCGACCATAGCGACCCTAGCCGCTCCTTCCTCGTCCGTTTGTGCGAGAACGCACATTAAAGGCTTTCATTGAGCGGCTTTCACTGCGCTTCGTTGAGCGCCTCCTGCACGCGTTTTTCGAGGACCGCCGGGCGTAGTAACACCAGCCCGCCACGGATTTTCTCCGCGAGGCCCTCGTCGATCATCGCCGAGAGCTCCCGGCTCACCTGCTCGCGGCGGCAGCCGATGCGCGCCGCGAGATCATGCTGAAAAGGCGGCGGCGAAACGATCGACTGGCCGGCGACGCCCTTGCGCGGCGCCGATAGGCGCAAAAGCTCCGAATAGAGCCGATGCTTGAGGTCGAGCACCGAACGCTCGAACAGACGGGTGTTGAGTTCGCGCACGCGCGAGGTGAGCATGCGGAGCAGACGCTCGCAGATTTCCGGCTCGCCGAGGACGATTTCCTTGAAAACCCCGGTCGGCACCAGCAGAAGTTCGGCGTTGGTGAGCGCGGTCACATTGGCCGAACGTTTCGCGCCGTCGATCGCCGCCATCTCCCCGAAAAATTTGCCGGGGCCGAAATCGCCGAAAATCATCTCCTTGCCGGCCGCCGTGCGAATGAGCACGCGCACGTCGCCGCTCACGATGAAATAGACGTCGCTCGAAGGGTCGTCGAAATCGAGCACCAATTCATGCTCTGCGTAGCGCTTGCGCGCGCATTGGCGCGCGAGCGCCTCGCCCCGCGCGGGATCGAGGCCGACAAAGAACGGAATTCCATCGAAAAGAGACAATTGGCGCTCCCGCTGTGAGCAATCGTGGCGAATATTGCCGCCAATCCTCTACCCAGTCGAGCGTCAATTGCCTCATCCAACTGGCGGAGGCGTCGACTTCGGGCGATGATGAAGGATGGGCGCGTTCCGGCTGGCGACCTTCAATCTCGAAAATCTCGACTGGTCGCCCGCCCGGCCGGAAGCTTTTGCGCGCCGGGCCGAGGCGCTGCGCCCGCTGCTCGAGGCGTTCGACGCGGACGTGCTTTGCCTCCAGGAAATCGATGCGCAACGAACGCATAAGCATGGCGCGCGACGATTCATCGCGCTCGACCTGCTGCTCGCGGGGACGCGCTATGCGGAATTTCACCGGACAACAAGCGTCAGGCCCGGCGGCGACGCGCCCGCCGACGTGCATAATCTCGCGATCCTGTCGCGCTGGCCGATCCGAGCGGGACGGCAGATTTATCACGACATCGTCGCCCGCTGGACCTGGCCGCCGCCGCGCGACAGCGACGGCTCGCAGCCCGAGCCGATCGAAATCGCCTGGGACCGCCCGCTGCTTTACGCATGCGTGGAGACGCCCGGCGGCTTGCTGCATGTCATCAATCTGCATCTGCGCGCCCCGCGCGCAGTTCCCGTGGCGACGGCCCGGGGCGTCGGGTCCAGCCGGGCGCAGATCGAGGGACAGTTCGTCGCGGCGCTCAAGCGCGAAGGACAGGCGCTCGAAGCGCGGCTTTTCGCCGAGACGCTCTTCGACGCCGAGCCCGACGCCAAAATCGCCATTTGCGGCGACTTCAACGCCGACGCGCATGACGCGCCGACGCGGATTTTGCGCGGCGGCCGCGACGAAGGGGAGGAGGCCGCGCGCGCGCTCGTCGCGCTTGAAGCGCGCGTCGCGCCCGAGCGCCGCTTCACCGTGATCCATGCTGGCCGGCCGACGCTGATCGACCATATTCTCGCTTCCCGCGCGCTCACGCAAAGCTGGCGCGAAACGACGATCTTCAACGACGGGCTGGAGGACGAAGTTTACGCAACGGACCCGATCGTCGGATCGCTTCATGCGCCTGTCGTCGCGCGCTTCGAATTTGAGGCGTGACGCGCTTTCGTTTATTGAATTGACGCATTTTCTACGCCGAACCGGCATCCACTTCGGCGGAAAATGCTCTAAGCGCCGGACGCTCTCAACTCAGCGGCAAGAGCGCGGGTTTTCCTTCAATCGAGACCTAGGGGCGCTCCCCGGCGCGAAAAGCCGCAACGGCGGCTCAAATCCGCGCGCCGTCCATGCCGATGCGGTGCATGAGATAGCATAGGCAATCCTGTTCGACGGCGCGCGGGTCGACGGTCAGCATGGCGGGAATCGCCGGGCGCGAGAGCCTGATTTCGCCGCCGGCGTAATCGAAATAATCGGGCGGGCTGTCCAGGCCGTCGCCGGGCGCGATATCGAGCCGCGCGTCTCCGGCGCCGAGCGCGCCGAAGGAGGCCCCCGCCTCCAATTCGCTGAAGTTCAAATGGTCGATGTCCGGGCGAAACAGGAAATCGGCCGGCGTTCCGTCGAATGAAAAGCTTGCCCCTGCCGGCGGCCGGACGATCGCGCAAGTGCGCAGCAAATCCACATCATGCGGCGCCGGCGCGTCATCGGACAGCTGCGAAACGGAAAGGCACGCCTCCAGCAACTCTGCCGCATGCGCCGTCGCCGAACTCTCCCCCGACTTGCCGCATTCGACGGTGACGGCGGGGCAAATTTCGGCGAAAGCGGCGGCGCAGGTGCCGAGCGGACGCTGGAAATGCACGACGATGCGCGAAAAGAGCTGCGCCAGCGCCACATATTTGGGCTCCAGCCTCGTGATGCAGCCATAATGCGGATTGAAGCCCGTGTTGTTGTGGATATCCACCGCCGCGAAGGGCTCGCGCTTTGCGACATAGTCGCAAATCCAGCCGGCCATCTGGGCGAGCGGATGGTGGGGGGTGAGCGTGCCCGGCCAGATGCGGTTGAAATCGCGCCCGCTTGGCAGCGTGCGCCGATGCGCCGCCGCCGCCTCGATATTGCCGATGAAGAGGATAAGCGACCGGCCGAAGCCGCGCGCAGCGCGCCGGCGCAATATTTCCTGCACGGCGGCGAGGCCGGTCGTCTCATTGCCGTGCAGCAGCGTCGAAACGAAGAGCGGATGCGGATCGCGGCCCGGAAGATCGAAAAGGCTTGGCCCCGGCAGGATTTCGGCGAGTCTATCGGCGGGACAATTCAGAAATTCCTCGGGCGGCCGGTCGAACACGGCGCAAGGCGCGTCAGTCACTTGCTCTCCTCATAGTCCCCATTGATGAACGGGTTCGCCGCTGCGCTGGCCCTCGCAATAGGCGGCCATCAGGGCATAGAACTCGCCGCCCCGCGCCTCAAGCGCCTTTCGCTGCCAGACGGCGCCCGTCTGCCCCGTCTGCACCCGCCCCTCGATCACGTCGAGAAAGCCGGATTCGGCCACGCCGAGATCGGCGAGCCCCTCGCGCGCGGCGGGAATGAGCCGCTCGGCGAGAAGCCGGTCGGCGGCGATTTCGCCCAGCCCCGGCCATTCGAGCCGCGCTTCGAGGCCGTGGCGCGCCGCGGCGTAGAAATTGCGCCTGGCGTCGGCGAATGCGAGGCCGCCCGTACCGCCGTCGCCGGCAAAGGCGAGCGCCCGCGCGAGGCCGAGATAAAGCGCGGCGTTGGCGATCATGTCAATGAAGCTCGGCCCCGCCGGCAGGATACGGTGCTCGACGCGAAAATGCGGCGCGCCATCGTCGTCGAAGCCGATCAGCGGCCGGTTCCAGCGCCAGATGACGCCATTATGCAGACGCAGATGCCGCATGGCCTCCGGCGGATCGTCGAAACCCATCGGGAGCAGCACGTCATAGTCACGCGCATTCTCCTCGAAGACTTCCATGAGGGAGAGCGTCGTATAACCCGACCCCATGCAGACGCGCGCCGGTCCCGGCGGCTTCACCGCCTGCTCGAAGAGCGGAATGCGCGTTTCCTCCCACAACGCCTTGCCGAAGAGGAAGGGCGCATTGCCGCACGCCGCGAGGATGGGGCCGGACGCCGCGATCGACGCGTTGTAATAGAGATGGGCGATATCCGCCGGCGCCTTCAGATGAATCTGAAAGGAGGTCGTCGCCGCTTCGAGCATCAGGTCGCGATGTTCGGAGAGGAGATGATCGCGCCCGGCGATGTCCACTTGCGTCGGCCGCCCGCCGCGCTGGCGCTGTATCTCCGCATTGAGCGCATAATAGCGATTGAGCGGCGATATATTGGCGAGCGTCAAATCCTCGTCGCGAAGGGTCGGGAGCGTGCCGATCATGACCAGATTGGCGTCGAGCCGATGCGCCACGCCATTGCAGGTCGCCCAAAGCGCCGTGAGCGCCTCATGGGCCCGCCGCAGCGTCTCAACTTCGAGCGGCAAGGGATCGCAGTTCAATTCGACATTGAAGCGCGAAAGCTCCGGAACGACGTAAGGATTGTCGAGCGTCTCCAACAAGCGCTGATTGATCGAGGACGGCGCATAATTGTGATCGACGATCCAGGTCTCGATCTCGAAGCCGAGCATATAGCCGGCGCGCGAAAATCTGCCTTGCGCGAAAAGCGTGCGCGCGAGATCGGTTTCCTGCGCAAGCCGATCGGCGAAGCGCGCCTTGTCGGCGCGCGTGAATCCGGTCGTCTCGATTTCCTCGCCCAATTTTCAGCTCCCAATGCTGCGCGGCGCCCTGCCCTAGCCCAAGGCGCGCCCTTTATGTAGCGCTCATCGCGCGGTCGCGTCAGGGGCGCCGCAAAGGGAGGCGGGACAGCCGGCAGCCCTTGCTTTAGATTGCGCCGCGACTTGCCAGATCGCGCTGTATTTTGGCCGAATCGCCCAAAGCAGATAACGTGATCCATTCCTAAAGTTTAGAGCGCGCTTTAGGCGAAAAACCGCATTCCACTTTTTCGCGAGCCGCGCTCTAGGAGCCCGATCTTGTCCGACATCGCCTATGTGAATGGAGCTTTCACGCCGCTCGCGGAAGCGCGCGTGTCCGTCCTCGACCGCGGCTTTCTCTTCGCCGACGGCGTTTATGAAGTCGCCGCCGTCATCGACGGAAAGCTGATCGACAATGAGGCGCATCTTGCCCGGCTCGAAAGATCGCTCGGCGAGTTGCGGCTTAAAAGTCCGGTCCCGCTCGCGCGCATCGCAGAGATCGAAGCGGAGCTCGTCGCAAGAAACGACGTCAAGGAAGGCATGGTCTATTTGCAGATCACGCGCGGCGCGGCGGAGCGCGACTTCGGATTCCCCAAGGACGCGGCGCCGACGCTCGTCGCCTTCTCGCAAAAGAAGAACATTCTTTCCTCGCCCGCCGCGCAAAACGGCGTGAAGATCGTCACCGTTCCGGATCTTCGCTGGGCGCGCCGCGACATCAAGAGCGTCGCTCTTCTCGCGCAGGTTCTGGCCAAGCAGGCGGCGGTCGAAGTCGGCTGTCACGAAGCCTGGATGGTCGACGCCGACGGTCTTGTCACCGAGGGCTCTTCATCGACCGCGTTCATCGTAACGAAAGGCGGCGCGATCGTCACCCGCCCCAATTCCCAGTCGATCCTTCCGGGCTGCACGCGCAGGGCCGTGCTGGCCCTCGCCGCCCGCGAAGGCCTGACGATCGAGGAGCGCAGCTTTTCCGTCGCCGAGGCCTATGACGCTGTGGAGGCCTTTCTTACCAGCGCCTCCAGTCTCGTGCTTCCCGTCATCGAGATCGACGGACGGCCAATCGGCGCGGGCGTGCCGGGAGAGAACGCGCGCGCGCTACGCCAGCTCTATATCGAATGCGCGATGAACGACGCGACCTAGTTTTTTTCGCCGAACCGGCGTCGGCGTCGGCAAAAATTCTTAAGGCCTATCGCTGCATCTCCAATTCGTCGAAATCGGAGCTGCGCTCTCTTTCAATCCCGAGCGCAATGACGAAGCTAAAGACCGCCGCGGTCAGGCACCAGAGCGAATACCAGGCCGGGCGATTGGCGGCGAGCGCAAAAACGAAGGTGAGAAAAACCATCACGCCGAAAATATTGATGGCGCGACGATCGCTCATCACCAGCGGCGCCACGGTCAGCAAGACATAAAGAAAATGCGCAATGAGCGGCGGCCGCTCGAACAGCGGATCATAGGCGAGCGAATGTTTGACGACGGAAATATCGATGCCGTCGGCGCCCGCGAGCTTTGCGATCAAATAGACGGCGAGAACGACGCCTACGGCGCCCATCCAGAGGAAGACGCGCTTGCGTTCGGCGTCCGTCTCGGCATAGGCGGCGGCGAAGGGCGTGAACACGGGCCAGACGGCAAAAGCGATGAGCGTATAAAGATAACGGAAAAACTGGCCGTCGTTAGGATCATTCAAGGTGAGCCAAACCGCCGCCTCGGTGAATTGATGAATCGAGAACACCAACGGGAAGGCGGCAAAGAGGAGCATGCGTCTGTCATGGCGTAGCGCCTTTGAGACCATGCCGACGCCCGCCAATCCCAGGCCGAGCCCCGCGGTGATGCTTGCTTCGAGCGAATAACACATGGCGCGAACGCGAAATGTCAGTGCTTAAGCCTCGTCGCGCTGAATAATATCGCGCTCTTCATTTTCGTCGAGTCCCTGAGCCCAAGCTTTCTCAAAAGCTAAAACGTAATGTTTCCAATGAGCCGAAAAAACCGCGAAGCGAACCAGGAACAATCCATGCGCCGACAAGTTATTGGCACAGACGCGTCGCAGATGCGTCGGTTGAATTAAGGAGATACGCATGACTGGCATCATCGACAAGGTTAAAGGCGCCGTTAACGAAACCGTTGGCAAGGCGAAACAGGCCATTGGCGATGCGGCGGATTCGCCCAAGCTTGAGGGCGAAGGCGTGTTGCAGGAGATGAAGGGCAAGGGCCAAGGCATGCTCGGCGACGTGAAGGACGCTGCGGCGGATGCCGCTAACGCGGCCGGCGACGCGCTGGAAACGGCCAAGGATACGGCGAAAGATATGGCTGACCGCGCAGCGGACAGCGCAAAGCGTGCGACGCACGACGCCAGGGAAGCGATTCATCGCGCGACGAGGTAACGTCAGGCGCCGAGACCAATGGGCCGCCGTCATTATGACGGCGGCGCCCCATTGCTTCTGCGCATCTCAGCCATTTTGAAATTTTTGGGAGGGCGGGGAACGAGACCATAGATGCTGGGTTTAACTGGCATCAGTCCGAATCTGCCAATAGGAGGATGAGATGGGAAGCCTGTTTCATTGGGCCGTTATATTCCTGATCGTAGCGCTGGTTGCGGCGTTTCTCGGCTTCGGCGGCGTCGCCGGCACGGCGATGGAAGGCGCGCGCCTTCTCTTCTGGGTCGCGCTTATCCTATTCGTTGTCGCGACCTTGGTCGGATTTATTCGACGCGCCTGAATCCGCGACAACCGAGAGACGCCCATGTCAGCCGGTCGCTCCCTCGACCGGCTGACTTTATGGAATGTCCTCAAGCGACGTGCGCCAGGCCTCTCCGCTCGAATCCGAAGGCGCGCGCCAGTCGCCGCGCGGCGAAAGCGATCCTCCCGAACTGACTTTGGGACCATTGGGCAACGCCGACCGCTTGAACTGGCTCGTCTCGAAAAATCGTCTCACGAAAACGCCGAGCCAATGTTTGATCGTCGATAGATCGTAAGCGACTCTGTCTCGCTCCAATACGCCCGACGGCCATGCGCCGTCGGAAGCGTCTCGCCAGGCGCGCCATGCGAGGAAGGCGATCTTGGCCGGCGCGAAGCCATAACGCGTCGCGTAGAACAGGTTGAAGTCCTGCAAAGCGTATGGACCGACGACGTCCTCGGTCCGCTGTGTCGCCTCGCCAGGGATAAGCTCCGGCGAAATCTCGGTGGCGAGAACATCGGTGAGGACCGCAACGGTTTCGGCGCCAAAGCGCGCGTCGCGCGCGCACCAGCGAATGAGATGCTGGATGAGCGTCTTCGGCACGGAGGCATTAACGTTGTAATGCGACATCTGGTCGCCGACGCCATAAGTGCACCAGCCAAGCGCGAGCTCCGATAAATCTCCCGTGCCGATGACGATCGCGCCATGCCGATTGGCGAGACGAAACAGAAGCGAGGTGCGCGCGCCGGCCTGCACATTCTCATAGGTCGCGTCGTAAAGGGCCTCGCCTCGCGCCGCCGGATGATCGATGTCGAGGAGCATCTGCTTGCAGGCGTCTGAGATATCGATCTCCTGCGCCGAGACGCCAAGCGCGCGCATGAGCCGCCAGGCGTTCTCCTTGGTGCGCGCGCTCGTCGCGAAAGCCGGCAAGGTGAAGCCGAGAATATTTTCGCGCGGCAGTCCCAGCGCGTCGATCGCCGTCACGGCGACGAGAAGAGCGTGCGTGGAATCGAGGCCGCCCGAGACGCCGATCACGACCTTGTCGATTTTTGCGGCGCGCAATCGCTGCTCCAGCCCATGCGACTGAATGTTGAAGGCCTCGAAGCACAATTCCGCGAGGCGCGCCTCATTGGCCGGCACAAAAGGAAAGCGCCCGACCTCGCGCAAAAAGCCGAGATCGCGATCGCGCGGCGCAGCGAGGTCGAAAGCGATGCGACGAAAGGCGACGGCGCCCTGCTCCACATCGGCGCAATCGCCGAATGTGCCCTGTCGTGCGCGCTCGGCGAGGAGGCGGGAAACGTCGATATCGGCGAGGGTCAGTTGCGGCGCGTCGGAAAAGCGTGGCGCCTTGGCGAGCACGGCGCCATTCTCGCAAATGAGCGCCTCGCCGTCCCAGGCGAGGTCGGTCGTCGACTCGCCCTGCCCCGCGGCGGAATAAAGATAGGCCGCAAGACAGCGCGCCGAATGCGCGGCGCAAAGCGTCTCGCGATAGTCGGACTTCCCGACGATGGCGTTAGACGCCGAGAGATTGAGCAATACCGTGGCGCCGGCGAGCGCCGCGCGCGAAGACGGCGGGATCGGGACCCAAACGTCCTCGCATATCTCCATATGAATGACGAGGCCGTCGAAGTCGCTCGCCTCGAGCAGCGTATCGGAGCCGAAGGGCGCATATTGTCCGGCGATGGAAATCTCTTCGCCCGCGACGAAAGCGCCGGAGGCGAAATGTCGACGCTCGTAGAATTCGCGATAGTTCGGCAGATAGACCTTTGGCGTCACGGCGAGCAGACGCCCGCGCAGGATCGCGACCGCACAATTATAGAGCCTCCCGCGATGGCGCAGCGGCGCGCCGACGACGATCAGCGGATGAATGTCCAGCAACGTCTCGATCAGCTCCGCGAGCGCGGCTTCGACCGCGGAGAGCAGCGCCTCCTGCTGCAGGAGATCGTCGATGGCGTAGGCGGAAATCCCGAGTTCTGGAAAAAGAACAAGGGACGCGCCGCGGCGGTCGGCCTCCTGCGCAAGTTCGATCGTGCGCGCGACATTAAAGGCGGGATCCGCGACGCGAACCCGCGGCGTCGCCACCGCGACGCGGATAAAGCCATGGGTGTGCAGACAAAAGAAGGGATGAGTCATGAACTTCGGCGCCCGTCGCTTAACGCTTTTGTATGGCTCCGCAGCCAGGCGTCCAATTTTTCGAAGCAAAAATCTCCGCTCTCATATAGCGCGGAAACGAAGTTCCATGTCGCATCGGCTTCGGCCGTAATCGCAACATCGTTAATCGCAAGAAAGGCGAACATGCCCGCAAAACTCGTCCGTTTATTGCCGTCGAGGAAGGGGTGGTTTTGCGACAGGCTCTCCCATAACGCGGCGGCCTGCGCGATCGCATCGGGATAATAACCGGTCTGCGGCCGAAACAACGCCGCCTCCAATTGCCCCGCGTCCCGCAGGCCGGGCGCGCCGCCATAGCGTTCGATCAGATCGTCGTGAATGGCGAGGATTTCCGCGATGGTCAGGTAGTCGACCCTCTCCCCGCTCACTTGCGCCTCACTTGGCGAGCTTTTCATAGAGTCCGCCGTAGCGCGGCAGGCTCGAACGATAGGCGTCCATCACATGACGGCGCGGTCGCGCCTTGTCGCGCTCCTCAATATGCGCGCGCAAGGCGTCCTCGACCACCGCCTGAAGTTGCCGCCCCTCGTCTTTCGCGATCTTGCGGATCGCGGCGAGCAGGTCCTTATCCACCTGAGTGGCGAATTTCTCACGAGCGGCGGTCATTCTGACTCCAATAGATTAAAAATATTATCTTCTTTTATCAAGAAACATCAAGTCGCTCCCACAAAGCAAAAGGGCGGAGTCTCCCCCGCCCTTGTTTTCGTAAGTCGCGCTTCGCTTAATGCGCGAGGATCGCCAGCAGCAGCAGCGCGACGATATTGGTGATCTTGATCGCCGGATTCACGGCCGGCCCAGCGGTGTCCTTATAGGGGTCGCCGACCGTGTCGCCGGTCACGGCGGCCTTATGCGCCTCCGAGCCCTTCTCGTGCTTCACGCCGTCCTTGTCGACGAAGCCGTCCTCGAAGGACTTCTTGGCGTTGTCCCAGGCGCCGCCGCCCGAGGTCATGGAGATCGCGACGAACAGGCCGTTGACGATGACGCCGAGCAGCAACGCGCCGAGCGCCGCGAAGGCGTTGGCCTTGCCGCCCAATATCCAGGCGACCAGAAAGGCGACGATCGGCGCTAGCACCGGCAGCAGCGAGGGCACGATCATCTCCTTGATCGCCGCCTGCGTCAGCAGATCGACGGCGCGGCCATAGTCGGGGCGCTCCGAGCCATCCATGATGCCGGGCTTTTCGCGGAACTGCCGGCGCACCTCGACGACGACGGAGCCCGCCGCGCGCCCCACCGCCGTCATGGCGATACCGCCGAAGAGATAGGGGATGAGGCCCCCGAAGATGAGGCCGGCGACGACATAGGGGTTGGAAAGTTCGAAATCAATCTTCCCCAGCCCTTTGAAAAAGGGCACGTCGGTGTCGATGAAATGCTTCAGGTCATTCGTATAGGCGGCGAAGAGCACCAGCGCGCCGAGACCCGCCGAGCCGATGGCGTAGCCCTTGGTCACGGCCTTGGTGGTGTTGCCGACGGCGTCCAGCGCGTCGGTCGCGTGGCGCACCTCCTTCGGTAGACCGGCCATTTCAGCGATGCCGCCGGCGTTGTCGGTCACGGGGCCGAAGGCGTCGAGCGCGACGATCATGCCGGCGAGGCCGAGCATGGTCGTGACCGCGATGGCGGTGCCGTAAAGGCCCGCCAGCTCATAGGTGAGGACGATGCCGAGCACGATGACGAGCGCCGGCGCCGCGGTCGATTCAAGCGACACGGCGAGGCCCTGAATGACATTCGTGCCATGGCCCGTCACCGACGCCTGGGCGATCGACACCACCGGGCGCTTGCCCGTGCCGGTGTAATATTCGGTGATATAGACGATGGCGCCGGTGACGATCAGCCCGAGAATCCCGGAGAGAAACAGTCCGTAGCCGTGGATCGCCTCGCCATTGACCTTGCCGATCTCGCCCCAGCCGACGGTGAAGGTCGTCGCCAGGAACAGGCCGACGATCGACAGCACGCCGGTGGCGATGAGGCCCTTGTAAAGCGCGCCCATGATCGAGTCGTCGATGCCGAGCTTCTTGAAATAGGGGGCGGCGATTTTGCCCCATGGCGTGTCGTCGTCGCCGAGCTTCACGAAATAGGTGCCGGCGATGGAGGTCAGGATCGACAGGCCGCCGATGGCGAGCGGATAGATAATGGCGTCGGAAAGTCCCTGCTGCCCGGCGAAGAAGATCGACGCCAGCACCATGGTCGCGACGACGGTCACGGCGTAGGTCTCGAAGAGGTCGGCCGCCATGCCGGCGCAGTCGCCGACGTTATCGCCGACGTTATCGGCGATGGTCGCCGGATTGCGCGGATCGTCCTCGGGAATGCCCGCCTCGACCTTGCCGACGAGATCGGCGCCCACATCCGCGCCCTTGGTGAAGATGCCGCCGCCGAGACGCGCGAAAATCGAAATGAGCGAGCCGCCGAAGCCGAGCGCCACCAGCGCGTCGACCACCGTGCGGTCGGCCGGCGTATAGCCCAGCACCCAGGTGAGGATTGCGTAATAGACCGCGACGCCAAGCAGCGCGAGGCCCGCGACGAGGAGACCGGTGACGGCGCCGGCCTTGAAGGCGATGTCGAGGCCGCCGGCGAGCGATTTCGTCGCCGCCTGCGCCGTGCGCACATTGGCGCGCACCGAGACATTCATGCCGATATAGCCCGCCGCGCCCGACAGCGTCGCGCCAACGAGGAAGCCGAAAGCGACCGCCCAGCCGAGCAGAATGACGAGCAGTACGAAGATCACGCCGCCGACGATGGCGATCGTCTTATATTGGCGATCGAGATAGGCTTGCGCGCCCTCCGCCACCGCGTCCGAAATTTCCTGCATGCGCTTCGAGCCGGGATCGGCCGCGAGCAGCTCCTTGGAGGTCATTACGCCATAGACGATAGACGCCAGTCCGAAGACGATGGTCAGAAACAGAACCATATTGATTTCGCCTTTTCGTTCGCCGGCCGGAGGACGGCCGAAACAGTCGCGCCACGGGGGATATCGCGCAACGAAAGAAGCTGCGACCGCGCCCGACGAATCGGGGCGGACCACGAATTTCCGGGGCGCTTTCTGCCAGAAACGGCGCCGCCCGGCAATGCCGGCGGCGGCCGCCTTTCCTAGAAATGCGAGAAGGACATTTTTTTGAAATTCACTGGCTTTTTCCTGGCGTCGAGGAAGAGCGGCGGCGCATCGCCGGCGACGATCTCCCCGATGCGGATCGCGCCCGCCGGCGGGACCGCCGCCGGAGCGGCCGTGAAGAGAATTTCGTAGTCGTCTCCGCCAGTTATCGCCGTCTCAAACAGCGCGGCGTCCAATGCGATCGCCGCGCGCGCCGCCTCCGAGAGCGGGACGGACGGCAGGTCGACGATCGCGCTCGTCCTGGAGGCGCGCGCGAGCTTCGCAAGATCGCCCGCGAGGCCGTCCGAAATGTCCATCGCGGCGCCGGCGTTGGCGCGCAACCAGGGCGCGAGATCGAGGCGCGGCTTGGGCAAGAGATAGCGGCGGATCAGATCGTCGCGCGCCTCAGGGGAAAGACGCTGCGCGAGCGCTTGGTCCCGCCGAACGGCGAGACCTAGCGCGGCGTCGCCGATCGTCCCGGTAACATAGATCGCGTCGCCCGCCCGCGCGCCGTCGCGGGGAACGAAGCGCGACGCGCGGCCAAGCGCGGTTATCGAGATCGTTAGCGGCCCGGGCGTGGCGGTCGTGTCGCCGCCGATGAGCGGCGCTCGAAAGGCGCGCGCATCCTCCGCAAGGCCGGCGGCGAAGGCCTCGAGCCAGCTATTCGTCCAATCATCAGGCAAAGCGAGCGACAGGAGAAAGCCTATGGGCTCCGCGCCCTTCGCCGCAAGGTCGGAGAGATTGACGCGCAACGCCTTTTTGGCGATCAGCGCCGGCGGGTCGTCGGCGAAGAAATGCACGCCGGCGACGACCATATCGGTCGTGAGGACGAGCGGCTCCTTTACAGGATCGAGAAGCGCCGCGTCATCCTTGAGGCCAAGGGCGCCTACGCCCGCGATCGGCGCGAAGACGCGGGCGATGATCTCATCTTCGCTGTAGCGTTGCGGCATAGCCTCGCCCTCGCGCTTCGAGACGCGAGCTTCGCTCGCTCCTCAGCATGAGGGCGAGTCAAGCGCGCCGCCGGCTTCCTCATCCTGAGGAGCCTGCGCCCAAGTCGGGCTTGCCCGATTTGGGCTTCAAATGCCGATCTCGGGTAAACCCGAGATCGGTACAGGCGTCTCGAAGGACGAGGAAGCCGGCGGCTCTCTTCCTGTCAACCTAGCTCCTCGGCGCGCTCCTCATGCGCGATCCTGTCGAGCACGGCGTTCACCATGCCCGACTCGGTCGGGCCGAAAAAGGCGCCGGCGACATCGACATATTCCTTGATCGCGACGCGCGCCGGAATATCCTTGCGCGCGCGCAACTCATAAGTCCCGGCGCGCAACGCGGCGCGCATCACGGATTCGAGCCGCGAAAGCGGCCAGCCGCCCGAAAGCGCGTGGTCGATCTGCCGGTCGATCGCCACCTGATCCGTCAATACGCCCTGCAGCACGTCGCGAAAAAAGCCGGCGTCGGCTGGCTTATATTGCGCGCCCTCGATTTCGCGCCCCATCCAGTGAGACTCGAACTCCGCGAAAATCTCATTGAGGCCCTTGCCGGCGACCTCCATCTGATAGAGCGCCTGAACGATGGCGAGACGCGCCGCGGAACGCTGGTCCAAACTCATGCCGCGCCTCGCTTCAGGCGCACAAGCGCAAGCGCCGCGCGGGCGGCGTCGGCGCCCTTGTTCCCCTGTTTGGGATCGGCGCGGACAATCGCCTGTTCGTCATTCTCTACGGTGAGGATTCCATTGCCGAGCGGCAGGCGCCGCGAGACGGAAAGGTCGGTCAAGGCGCGCGCGCTTTCATTGGCGACGATCTCGAAATGATAGGTCTCGCCGCGAATGACGCAGCCGAGCGCGACGACGCCCTCATAGGGCGCGCCCGCGGCCTCGGCCGCGTCGAGCGCGATCGCCGCGGCGGTCGCGATCTCCAGCGCGCCGGGAACGTCGATCACGCTCGCCTGCGCCTGCGCTTGCTTGAGCGCGTCAAGCGCGCCCTCGTGCAAAAGCGCGACGATATGAATGTTGAATTTCGCCGCGACGACGAGAATGCGCGCACCGGGAACGGGCGCGGCGTCAGCGTCGTCGGGTGAGAAACCTGCCATTGGAGCTCCGCAAGTTCGCGCGACAACCCTCTCCCCCTCGGGAGAGGGTGGCTGCGGAGCAGCCGGGTGAGGGGTACCAATGCGCCAAATGAGACGAGTGACATCAGAGAGCAAGTAGGCACAAGGGTTTCAACCGTGAAGACCCCTCACCCGACCCGGCTCCGCCGGGCCACCCTCTCCCAAAGGGAGAGGGTTGTCGCGCCCTTAATTGTTGGCCGCGCCTTATGTCATAAGGCGAAGCGGATGTCAGCCGGGTTATCGCGCCTCGCTCAGCCGCGCCGCATAGCGCGCCATGAGATCGACCTCGATATTGAGCGCGTCGCCGGGCTTGCGCGCGCCGAAGCTCGTCACCGCGAGCGTATGCGGAATGAGCAGGATCGAAAAACGGTTCTCCTCCACTTCGTTCACCGTAAGCGACACGCCGTCGAGCGCGACGGAGCCTTTTTGCGCGATGAAACGCCCAAGCGGCGCCGGGGCTTCGATCCAGAAGCGCGCCATGCTTGTTTCTTCTAATGGGCGCGCTTCGGGCCCGCTATCGCAAAAGTCGTCGCGCGACAGAATGCGCGCCACGCCGTCGACATGGCCGGTGACGATGTGGCCGCCGAGTTCGTCGCCGATCTTCAGCGATCGTTCGAGATTGACGCGCGTCCCCTGCTCCCAATTTCCGACAGTCGTCTTCGCGAGCGTCTCCGCGGCGGCGTCGACGTCGAAAATCGTGCGGCCGCCGTCGCGCGCGGCCGCCACCGCCGTGAGGCATGCTCCCGAGCAGGCGATGGAGGCGCCGATGGCGATTCCCTGCGCATCATAGGAGCAGGCAATGCGCAGCCGCCGCAAAGCCCCGCGCGGCTCGACGGAAACGACTTCGCCAAGGTCCGTGACGATGCCCGTGAACATCAGCCGACCTTCGCATATCTGGTCATCGTATCGGCGCCGAGCGAACGCGTCTCGATGATCCGGTAACGCGCGTCGTCTTCGAGCGCGGCGCGCGCGGCGGGCGTCAGGGCGAGGCGCCCTTGCCGCCCCAGAGGCTTCACGCCTTTATGCAGGATCACCTCGTCGGCGAGGTTCCCCATCAGCAGGCTCTCCGCGACGCGCGGCCCGCCTTCGCTGAAGACGCGCGTCATGCCGCGATCGGCGAGAAGACGCAGCGCCGCGCCGAGATCGAGTCGCCCGTCCCGCGTCGCGACGCGCGCCACCTCCGCGCCGGTCGCCTCCTCGAAGGCGCGCGCGGCGTCATCCGTCGTCTCGTCGCCGACGATGATGAGCAGCGGCGTTTCGCGCGCCGTCGACGCAAGCCGCGAGCGCGGCGAAAGCGTGAGCCTGCGGTCGAGGACGATGCGCAGCGGCTTGCAGTCCTGAAGGCCAGGCAGGCGCACCGTCATCAGCGGATCATCCTCGCGCACGGTGCCGGCGCCGACCATGATCGCGTCATGCAGCGAACGCTGCACATGGGTGAAGGCGTCGGCGACCGGACCGGTGATGTGCAGGCGCGGATCATGCGCGGCGCCGGCGGCGTAGCCGTCCGCCGTCTGCGCGAGTTTCAGCGTCACCATGGGACGGCGTCTGGTCACCCGCAAGATATGGCCGAGATGGTCGGCGCGGGCCGCGGCCGCTTCGACGCCAACGACGACCTCTATCCCCGCTTCGCGCAGGCGGGCATGGCCATCGCCGGAAACGCGGGGGTCGGGATCTTCCATAGCGGTGACGACGCGCGCGATCCCGCCGGCGATGATGGCGTCGACGCAGGGCGGCGTCGCGCCGTGATGGGCGCAGGGCTCCAATGTGACATAGAGCGTCGCCCCGCGCGCGGCTTCGCCCGCGGCGGCGAGCGCGATGGCCTCGGCGTGAGGACGCCCGCC
>NZ_JAZHYN010000029.1:0-43654 GCF_036576025.1 Methylocystis borbori
CGACGATGGCGCGCCTGACGGAGCCGTCGTCGCGCGGATCAGGGTCGACTTCGGGCGCGCCCTCGCGCCAGGTGCGGCCTTCGCGGCCGCGGGTCGCGCGACTTCGCGCAAGACGCCGCGCCGCGGCTTCCACGCGATCCTCGTCGTTCTCCTCGTCTTCGGCTGCATCGACCGTCTGGCGAATGAGATCGTCGAACCAATCCGCCAGACTTTCTCCCGGGCGCCGGGCCGCCGCGCGCGACGCTTCGCGCGTCTCGAAATCCAGACTCCGCTGATGACGGGAGTGCGCCTTGGTCATGTGGCTACCGGCGGGTCCGACCCGTGGAAAAGGAAACGAAGACGCGAATGGAACCAACGCGGAACGCACGAATCGCGCGACGCGGCGGAAAGCGCGCGCGGCCGCCGGCGACTTTCCGTCAATCAAGGTAAATAAGCGGTTAAGGCGAGGCCTCTGAATAGAGTTTACGTTCACAATTATGAGGCTAGATCACGCTGCGTTTTGGCGGAATCGCCTACACGCGGATGACGTGATCGATTCCAGAGGCTTAGAGCGCGCTTGACGCGAAAAACCGGATTCCACTTTTTCGCAGCGCGCTTTAGAGGCGCGCGCCGCATAACGCAGAACGAATGATAAAAATAGGAGCAGGAGGAATTGTTACAGAAAGATAGAAAATAGCGATGGCGAGGCGGGAGCGGCGACGCCTTGGCTCGCTTGCGCGGCCCGGAGCGCCCCTCTACCTATGAGCCAGTCCAGCCGAGTCGCGGCGCATGGCCGCCGCAACGCAAGGAGGCGTTGATGCCAATCTACAAGGCGCCTGTGGAAGACACGCTGTTCCTTCTCTACGACGTCTTGAATTTCCAGCGTTTCGGCAATCTGTCCGGCTTCGCCGACGGAACCCCTGAGCTGACGGCGCAAATCCTCTCCGAGGGCGGCAAGCTCTGCGAGGAAGTTCTCGCGCCGCTCAACCAGACAGGCGACGCCAAGGGCTGCGCGCGCCATGAGGACGGGTCGGTTTCGACGCCGCCGGGGTTCAATGCGGCGCATGCGGCTTTCGCCGCGGGCGGCTGGATCGGCCTCGCCGCGCCCGAAGAATATGGCGGCCAGGGCCTGCCCTATACGCTCGCCATGGCGATGAATGAATTCGCCTCCTCGGCCAATATGGCTTTCGCCATGTATCCGGGCCTCACGCAAGGCGCGCTCGCCGCGCTGCTGCGCCATGGCAGCGAGGAGCAAAAGAAGCTTTACGCGCCCAATATGGCCGAGGGGCGCTGGTCCGGCACGATGAATCTCACCGAGCCGCAATGCGGCACCGATCTCGGTTTGCTCACCACCAAGGCGCGGCCGCGCGAAGACGGCTCCTATTCCATTACGGGCCAGAAGATTTTCATCTCCGCCGGCGAGCATGATCTGACCGAGAACATCATTCATCTCGTGCTCGCGCGCATCGAGGGCGCGCCGGCCGGCGTGAAAGGCATTTCGCTCTTCATCGTGCCGAAATTCCTGGTCGGCGGCGACGGCGCCCTTGGCGCGCGCAACGGCGTCTCCTGCGGCTCCATTGAAGAAAAGATGGGCATTCACGGCAACGCCACCTGCGTGATGAATTACGACGGCGCGCAGGGTTTTCTCGTCGGCGAAGCTAATCGCGGCCTCAACGCCATGTTCGTGATGATGAACGAGGCGCGGCTTGGCGTCGCCGTGCAAGGCCTCGCGCTGTCCGAGGTCGCCTATCAGAACGCGGCGCTTTACGCCAAGGAGCGGCTGCAGGGACGCGCGCTCACGGGACCCAAGAACCCCGACGGGCCGGCCGATCCGATCATCGTGCATCCCGACGTGCGGCGCATGCTGCTCGAGATCAAGGCCTTCAACGAAGCCGCGCGCGGCCTCGCGCTCGCGGCCGCGCTCGACAGCGACATCGCGCATCGCTCCGAGGACGCTTCCGCGCGGCAGACGGCGGAGGACCGGCTCGGCCTGCTCACGCCGGTGCTCAAGGGCGTCTTCACCGACATGGGCTTTGAAAATGCGGTGAAGGCGCAACAGATTTTCGGCGGCTCCGGCTATATTCGCGAAACCGGCATGGAGCAGTTCGTGCGCGACGCGCGCATCGCCATGATCTATGAAGGCGCGAACGGCATTCAGGCGCTCGACCTCGTCGGCCGCAAGCTGCCGCGCGACGGCGGACGCGCGATCATGGCCTTCTTCAAGGAGACGGCTGAGCTGCTCGCGCCGCTCGCCGCCGACGAGGCGACGAAGCCTTACGCCGCCCCCGTGCAATCGGCGCTTGACGATCTGCAAAAGGCGACCATGTGGCTGATGCAGAACGCCATGACGAAGCCCGACAACGCCGGCGCGGCGTCCTATGACTATATGCATCTTCTCGGCCGCGTCGCGCTTGGCGCGATGTGGACGCGGATCGCGCAGGCGGCGCTGGAGACCAAGGCGCGCGAGCCGGAGCAATCCGCGCGCATGGACGCCAAGCTGTTGACGGCGCGCTTCTACATGGAGCGCATGCTCCCCGAAACACGCCTGCGCCTCGCGCGCATCACGAGCGGCGCCGACACGATGATGTCGTTCGCCGAGGAGATGTTTTAAGGCAGTCGGGCTTCGGCAGTCGGCAATCGTGACGTCCGACTGCCGAAGCCCGACTGCCGACTGCCGCTACAGGAGACGACATGCCCGACGCTTTCATCTACGACGCCGTTCGCACGCCGCGCGGACGCGGCAAGCCGGACGGTTCGCTGCATGAGGTCTCTTCGCTCGGCCTCGCCGTCACCGCGCTCGGCGCGATCAAGGAGCGCAACAAGCTCGAAGGGCCGGAAATCGACGACGTGATCCTGGGCTGCGTCGATCCCGTCGGCGAAGCCGGCGGCGACATCGCTCGCGCGGCGGCGATCTCGGCCGGCTACAGCTTCAAGGTTCCCGGCGTGCAGATCAACCGCTTCTGCGCCTCGGGACTCGATTCGGTGAATTTCGCGGCCGGCGAGATCATGTCCGGCCAGCACGATCTCGCGATCGGCGGCGGCGTGGAGAGCATGAGCCGCGTCGGCATCGGCGCCTCCGGCGGCGCGTGGCCGGTCGATCCGACCATCGCCATCCCCTCCTATTTCATGCCGCAGGGCGTCTCCGCCGATCTCATCGCGACGAAATACGGCTTCTCGCGCGCCGATGTCGACGCCTACGCCGTGCAATCGCAGCAGCGCGCGGCGAAGGCCTGGGCGGAAGGCCGCTTCAAACATTCGATCGTGCCGGTGAAGGACGTGAACGGCATCACGCTGCTCGACCGCGACGAGCATATGCGGCCCGCGACCGACATGCAGACGCTCGCGAGCCTCAAGCCCTCCTTCGCCTTTTACGCGGAACAGGGCGGCTTCGACGCCGTCGCCATTCAGGCGCATCCCGACATCGAGAAACTCGATTACGTGCATCACGCCGGCAATTCGTCGGGCATCGTCGACGGCGCCGCTGCGGTGCTCGTCGGCTCGAAGGAGGCGGGCGAGAAACATGGCCTAAAGCCCCGCGTAAAAATACGCGCCTACGCCAATATCGGTTCGGAGCCGGCGCTGATGCTCACGGGCCCGGTCGACGTGACGCAGAAAGTGCTAAAGCGCGCCGGCATGTCGCTTTCCGACATCGACCTCTTCGAGGTGAACGAGGCCTTCGCCGCCGTGGTGCTGCGCTACATGCAGGCCTTCGATCTCGATCCCGCCAAGGTCAATGTCAATGGCGGCGCCATCGCCATGGGCCATCCGCTCGGCGCGACCGGCGCCATGCTGATGGGAACCGCGATCGATGAATTGGAGCGCTCGGGCAAGAGCGTGGCGCTGGTGACGCTCTGCATCGGCGCCGGCATGGGCACGGCGACGATCGTCGAGCGGGTGTAAAGGTGGGGCAACAAATGTTGATCGAGGAAGCACACTCTCTTGAGAGTCTGTGCGCCGGTCTTCAAAATATTGATATCGCCGTTCCAGGACGCGGGAAAGGCCGCGAGAACAAGCATCGCGAACGATGGACTATTTGCCGCTTGGTGGCAACGTTAGCCGCGAATGAGCAGCTTCGTTTTCCTTTATCGTTGGATCGCCGCTCGCCGCCGCATCCTGACTACTTACTGTCGCTAAACAGCAGCGCTATCGGCGTAGAAGTGACCGAAGCAACATACCACGACTACAGCCGCTGCCTTGACCTACTAGGTAGCGAGTATCCTCTCGCTTGCCTCGACGTAGGTCTTTTTGTTCCGGCGCGATACGATGCTTCTGGAAACCGAATTCCGGTGCCAGAAAGTGTCTATCGATCGCAATTAGAACAAAACACACTGGTCTCGGAAGGATGGTCCTCTCCCGAACCAGATTGGGTTCGCGCTATTCGGGCTAGCATAGATAGCAAGCAGGCGCGGCTACTCAAGTATTACCAACACGCGAGCGTCACCAATTGGCTGGCAATAAAAAGTAATTTGCCTTGCGAGGGTATCGAACTCAAAAAAGCGATGAATGCTCTGTGCGATGAACTAAAATCTTATTGGCAAGAGCCTCGGCACTTTGAGCAGATTTTTATCGAGCGCGGGGATGTCATTATCTCCATCTCTTCGCGTGGTTGGACGCGATTCGAAGTTAATAATCTCTGGGAAGCTGCGAACGGTACATCCGAGCTCAACGCGTGAGTAAATGCCAATAGGGGGAAGCCGATGGGAAAACACGGCGCAAACAAAACAAAGCCGAACGCTCGCCGCCAAAAGAGCGACCCCATCCGTGGTCAATCATCGGGCGAAAAACAAACCCTCGCGGAATTCCTGATGAATTCGCCGCTTCGTGGCTCTGACATCGATCTCGAAAGGATACATGAGATGCCACGAGAGATAGATTTTGGGTTCGAAGACGATGAAGACGAATCGGGCAAGGAGTCGTGAAATGAACCTCGTCAACTTCCGTTTCGAAACCGGCGCCGACGGCGTGGCGCTCGCGATTTGGGACATGCCCGAACGCTCCATGAATGTCATCACGCCCGAGGTGATGGACGAACTGGAGCAGATCGTCGACAAGGTTTCGTCCGACGCCGCGATCAAGGGCTGCGTCATCGCCTCGGGCAAGAACGCCTTTTCCGGCGGCGCGGATCTTTCCATGCTGCAACAGGGCGCGGCGCAATACGCCAGGGCGCTCAAGGAGCGGGGCGAGGAAGCGGCGAATAAGGAATTCTTCGACTTCTCGCGCCGTCTCTCGCTCCTCTATCGAAAGCTCGAGACGAGTGGCAAGCCCTTCGCCGTCGCCATCCATGGCGTGTGCCTCGGCGGCGCCTTCGAGCTTGCGCTCGCCTGCCACTATCGGGTGATGGCCGACGACGACAAGACCAAAGTCGGCCTGCCTGAAATCAAGGTCGGGCTTTTCCCCGGCGCCGGCGGCACGCAACGCGTCGCGCGCATCATGCAGACGGGCGATGCGCTGCAATTCCTGTTCAGGGGCGATCAGGCGAAGCCGAAAGCCGCGCTCGGCGCCAAGCTCGTGCATGAGATCGCGCCGAAAGCGGAAATCGTCGAGCGCGCCAGGGCGTGGATTGTTAACGGCGGCAAGGCGCAGGCGCCCTGGGACGCGAAGGACTTCAAAAATCCTTCCGGCAAAGTCTTCTCGCCGACGGGCATGATGATCTGGCCCGCCGCCAACGCCATCTATCGCCGCGAGACATACGACAATTATCCCGCCGCCAAGGCTATTTTGCACGCGGTCTATGAAGGCCTGCAATTGCCGATGGATCAGGCGCTCACCGTCGAATCGCGCTGGTTCGCCCATATTCTGCGCTCGAAGGAAGCGGCGGCGATGATCCGCTCGCTCTTTCTCTCGAAAAGCGAATTGGAGAAAGGCGCGCATCGCCCCAAGGACATCGGCCCGACAAATCTCAAGAAGGTCGGCATTATCGGCGCGGGCTTCATGGGCGCGGGCGTCGGCTATGTGAGCGCGCTGAACGGGCTCGACGTCGTGCTGATCGATCGCGATCAGGAAAGCGCCGACAAGGGCAAAGCGACGATCGAGAAGCTTATCTCAGGCTCCGTCGCAAAAGGCCGCGCGACGCCGGCGGAGAAAGACGCGCTCCTCGCGCGCATCACCGCCACAGTGGATTACGCGGCGCTCGCGGGGTCGGACCTCGTGCTCGAAGCCGTGTTCGAAGATCGCGGCGTCAAGGCGGAGGCGACGAAACGCGCGCAAGATGTCGTCGGCGCGGATGTGATCTTCGCCTCCAACACCTCGACGCTGCCGATCACCTCGCTCGCGGAGACTTCGCGAAAGCCCGAAAATTTCATCGGCATTCATTTTTTCTCGCCGGTCGAGAAAATGCTGCTCGTCGAAGTGATCCTCGGCGAAAAGACCGGCGACCGCGCGCTCGCGACGGCGCTCGATTTCGTGCGGATCATCAAGAAGACGCCGATCGTCGTCAACGACACGCGCGGCTTCTACGCCAATCGCTGCGTCCTTAACTATATTCGCGAAGGGCAGATCATGCTCGTCGACGGCGTGCCGCCGGCGATGATCGAAAATGTCGCCCGCATGGCCGGCATGCCGGTCGGCCCGCTCTCGCTCAACGACGAAGTGGCGCTCGATCTCGGCTGGAAGATTCTCCAGGCGACGAAGAAGGACCTCGGCGACGGCGCCGTCGATCCGGCGCAGGAGCGCGTGCTGCGCTTCATGGTGGAGGAAAAGGGACGCTACGGCCGCAAGAACGGCAAAGGTTTCTATGACTATCACGCCGACGGCAAGAAAAGCCTGTGGCCCGGCCTCTCGGAACTGGCTGAAAGGCGTCTCGATTCCGACACGCTCGACGTCGCCGAGATGAAGGAGCGTTTCCTTGTCGTGCAGGCGGTCGAAGCGGCGCGGGTGATGGCGGAAGGCGTCCTCTCCGATCCGCGCGAGGCCGATGTCGGCTCCATACTCGGCTTCGGCTTCGCGCCTTTCACCGGCGGCACGATCTCCTATATCGACGGCATGGGCGCCAAGGCCTTCGTGGCGCTCTGCGACAGGCTTACGGAAAAATACGGCCCGCGCTTCGCGCCGCCGCAACTGCTGCGCGACATGGCGGCGAAGGGCGAAACTTTCTACGGTCGTTTCTTGCCGCAAAAGCAGGCGGCATGATGTCGATCCGCGACGAAGCCGCCCGCCCCTGAGCGAGCGGGGACATGACATCGGCGCGGGCGGCAGGTAAAAGACAGGCGAAGCGTGGCTTTTCCAGTCGCGCGCTTTGCGCCCGGGCCATGCCGCAATGTCCTTCTTCGTCCTTCCCTTTCCGACGGTCGATCCCGTCGCGGTGAATATCGGGCCCGCGCCGGTGCGCTGGTATGCGTTGGCCTATATCGGCGGCTTCGTCTTCGGCTGGCTCGGCATGCGCGCGCTCGCGGGCGACGATGCGCTCTGGCTGCGCGGCCAGCCGCGCCCGACGCGCGAAGGGCTCGACGATCTTCTCGTCTATGTCGCCTTCGGCGTCATCGTCGGCGGCCGTCTCGGCCATGTGCTGATCTACGACCCCGCTTATTATTTCGCCCATCCGCTCGAAATATTCCAGACATGGAAAGGCGGGATGGCTTTCCATGGCGGACTGATCGGCGCGGTCATCGGCATGGCGTTTTACGCCCGCCGCAGCCGCCTGCCCTTCCTCACCATCGCCGATATTTGCGCAGCGGTCGCGCCCATCGGGCTTTTCTTCGGGCGGCTCGCCAATTTCATCAAGCCGGAAATGTGGGGACGCGAGAGCGACGTTCCCTGGGCCATGGTCTTTCCAGGCGCGGGCGACATCCCGCGCCATCCGAGCCAGCTCTACGAAGCGGGCCTCGAGGGCGTGGCGCTCGGCCTCATTCTGTTGATCGCCGCGCGTAGCGGCGCCCTGAAACATCCGGGCCTCGTCACCGGCCTCTTCGGCGTCTTCTATGGCGCCGCGCGCATCTTCTGCGAATTTTTCCGCGAGCCGGATCCCGTGCAGGAAGCGCTGCCGAATGGGCTCACCATGGGCATGGTCCTGTCGGCGCCGCTCATCCTGATCGGCGCAGGCGCCATCGTATTTTCGCTGCGCCAAAGGAACGCAACCGCATGAGCGCGCTGAGCGAAGAAATCGCCGCGATGATCCTCCATGATGGGCCGATCACGCTCGAACGCTATATGGCCCTCTGCCTGAGCCATCCGCGCTACGGCTATTACATGACGCGCGATCCCTTCGGCGCGGCCGGGGATTTCGTCACGGCGCCGGAGATCAGCCAGATGTTCGGCGAATTGCTCGGCGTCTGGACGAGCGAGGCCTGGCGCGCGGCGGGCGGCGTTTCGCCCGCGCGCCTTGTCGAGCTTGGACCGGGCCGCGGCACGCTAATGTCGGACGTCTTACGCGTCGCGCGTATCTCGCCGGGATTTCTCGACGCGATTTCCGTGCATCTCGTCGAAACGAGCCCGGCCTTGCGCGAGACGCAGCGACACACGCTCGCCAACGCCGTCAAGCCCGTCGAATGGCATGCGGATTTCGCGGAGGTTCCGCCGGGGGCCGCCTTCATCCTCGCCAATGAATTTTTCGACGCCCTTCCCATACGGCATTTCGTGAAGACGAGCGGCGGCTGGCGCGAGCGCCTCGTCGGCCTCGGCGTCGAGGGGGAACTCGTCTTCGGCCTTTCGGAACAGCTCGAGACGGCGCTTGCCGTTCCCGCGCGGGAAGGCTCCATCATCGAAGTCTGCCCCGCGGCTCAGCGCCTCATGAGCGAGATCGCCGCGCGGCTCGTCGCAGAGGGCGGCGCGCTGCTTCTTGTCGACTATGGCTATCGCCAGACTTCGCTCGGCGACAGTCTGCAGGCGGTTTCGCATCACGCCTATGTCGATCCGCTCGCGGCGCCGGGCGACGCCGATCTCACCGCCCATGTCGATTTCGCGGCGCTCGCCCGAGCCGCGCGCGCGGCGGGCGCGAAAGTGATGGGGCCGGTGACGCAGGCGCAATTCCTGTTGCAGCTCGGCATCGAGCGCCGCGCCGAAGCCCTGTCGAAAAAAGCGAGCCCCGAACAGGCGCAGGCGATCCTCGACGCCTTCGAGCGCCTCACCGGTTCGGACGACGCGCGCCGACAGATGGGCGGGCTTTTCAAGGTGATGGCGGTGATGCATCCCTCGATGCCGGACCTGCCGGGCTTTTTCGTGTAATATATGGCGCGATGACAGCCGAACCGCCCGCGCTGACCGCGCGCAATCTCGATCTTCCCGGCGTGCGGCACGCCTTCTTCACCCGAGAGGGGGGCGTCTCGGACGGCGTCTACGCCTCGCTCAACGGCGGCGTCGGCTCGCGCGACGAAGCGCCGCGCGTCGCCGAAAATCGCGCCCGCATGGCGGCGCGACTCGGCGTCGAGGCCGACCGGCTGCTCGTGCCGTATCAGATTCATTCCGCCGACGCGCTAGTCGTCGAAGCCCCCTGGGCCGCCGAAGCGCGTCCGCATTGCGACGGACTCGTGACGCAGGAGGCGACGCTCGCGCTCGGCGTCACCGGCGCCGATTGCGGCATGCTGCTCTTCGCCGATGCGGCGGCGGGCGTCATCGGCGCCTGCCACGCCGGCTGGAAGGGCGCGCTTGGCGGCATGATCGAGACGACCGTCGCCAAGATGGAGGCGCAGGGCGCGCGCCGCGCCGACATTCACGTCGCTCTCGGCCCGGCGATCGGCGCGACGAGCTATGAAGTCGGACCGGAATTCGTGACGCTCTTTTGCGAAAAGGACGCGGCCTTCGCCGCTTTCTTCACGCCGGCGACGCGCAAGGGCCATGCGACGTTCGATCTGCCGGGCTTCATCGCCGCGCGCGTCGAGGCGCTTGGCGTCGCCTCTTTCGAGAATGTCGGGATCGACACGTACGCCGACGAAGCGCGTTGCTTCAGCTATCGCCGCAGCGTGCATCGCAAGGAGGCGGACTATGGGCGGCTCGTCTCCGCGATCGCGCTTTTGTGACTATTTCGTCGCATAAGTGAACAGCATCGAATGCGGCAGGCCCCGCGGCGGCGGCGGGAAAGGCGCGGCGCGGCGCACCGCCTGAAGCGCGGCGGCGTCGAGATCGGGCGCGCCGCTCGACTTATAAACCGCCTGATGGGTGAGATTGCCCATCTCGTCGATATAGAAGGCGACGATGCCCTTCGACGCAAATGGGCTCGCCCGCACCTGCGGCGGAATATGCATATGCGGCATGATGAGCCCGTAGAGGATCGTCAGATAGGTCGTTTTCGCCTGGCCGCCGCCTACCGGCGAGGGCTTGGGCGGCGCGGCGAGCTTATAATCGGGAATCGGCGCCAGCGCCGCGAGCTGGTCGGCGATGGAATTGGCCTCGCCTTTCTTCGATGGCCCCTGATCCTTGGGCTCGGGTTTTGGCTCTGGCTTCTCCAACGGCGGCGCGCGCTCGATGATTTCCGCGTCGGTCTTGTCGTCGAGCGGCTTTTCCTTCGCCTGCTCGGGCGCCTTGGCCTCGCCCTCGTCGTCCTGCGCGTCCTTGAGCCCCTGCGGCTTATCTTCGCGCGGCGCGATATTTTCCTTCAAAGGCTCGTTCTTCGGCGTCTTGAGCTCCTTAAGCTCCGGCGCGTTGACCTCTGATTTCGTCTTGCTCTCGGCCTTGGGCGCGTCGAAAGCCGGCTTCTCGATCTCCTGCTGCGGCGGAGGCGGCGGCGGCTTCTGTTGCTCTTTCTTTTCGGGCTCGGGCTGCTTCTCCTCCTCCGGCTGTTTTTGCTCCTCCTTGGGCGGGGGCGGCTCGTTGATCACCTCGACCGGAATTTCTTCAGCGACCGGCGGCGCCATACGCGCGAAGCGCCAGTCCTCCCAAAGGAGAAAGGCAAGAAGGCTGAGATGCAGCAGCAGGCAGAGAAGCAGAACGGCGAGAAAGCGCGGACGCCGCGCGAGCGCGCGCCGCCGCTCGACCAAGGCCGAGGCCCATGTCGCGCCAAAGGCGCTTTGTCCGACGCTGTCGTTCATCGCGATGAAGCGCCACCCTTGAGCGCAGGCCCGCCGCGCGGCGAGGCGGGATCCGGCGAAACGCGCCGGAAATCAGGAATATCGCGCGCGAATCCTTGGGGGAAAGCCGCCTCGCGCTTTTCGTAAGATGCTCTGAGCGCCGCCGCTGCCTTCATAATCGATCTGCAAGGATGATCGGGCCGCGCCCGCCATGCGAATATATCCGCCTTTTGGCCAAAACGCGCCCCCGCGCCCAAAGGATGACGCCTTTTGCCGCAGTTATCAACGCGCCAGGACTGCTTATATCCGAGGCGGCCGATTTAAAAGGCGGTGCGCGGACGCCCGCGCAGGTGGGGGGCCATATGCAACGTCTGGCGCAACTGTCTCGCCGCGGGTTTCTCCTTGGCGCCGCGGCCGTCGCCGCGCCTTGGCGGGCCTATGGCGAAGGCCACGCCATGGGTCGGATCGCGCCGAACCAGGCCTCCGAGAGTTTCAATCCGGATGTCGAGATCGAACTGGTCTGCAAGCGCGACCAGGCGCAGATTCTAAGCGGCAAGCCGACGAAAGTGTGGCGCTACGCCGGCAATCTCCTCAAGGGGCCGCCGAACGCGTTGACGGCGTCGGTGGAGGGATATCTCGGTCCGCTGATGCGCTTCGTCAAAGGACAGAAAATCCGCATCCGCCTGCGCAATGACCTGCCCGAGGAGACGATCACGCATTGGCACGGCCTGCATGTCCCCATGCTCATGGACGGCCACCCGATGGCGGCGATCGACCCCGGCCAGACCTATGTCTATGAATTCGAGATGCGCAATCGCGCGAGCATGTATTTCTATCACCCGCACACGCATGAGGCGACGGCGACGCAGGTCTATCGCGGGCTCGCCGGCGCGATCATCGTCGAGGACGAGGAGGAGCGCGCGCTCGGGCTTCCCGCCGGCGAATTCGAAATCCCGCTTATCATCCAGGACCGCTCTTTCGACGACGACAATCGGCTCGCTTACGGCGGCGACATGCATACGAGCATGTTCGGCTTTTACGGCGATCGCATTCTCGTCAACGGCCGTCCCGATTTAAGGCTGGAGGTGGCGAGCCGCGCCTATCGGCTGCGCCTTCTCAATGGCTCCAACGCGCGCATCTACAAGCTCTGCTGGGACGACGGGACGCCGCTGACCGTGATCGGCGTCGACGGCGGGTTGTTGGAGAAGCCTGAGACGCGCCCCTATGTGATGCTGGGGCCCGCGGAGCGCGTCGATCTCTTCGTCGATTTCAGCGGCCGCGCGGTCGGCTCGACGCTGGTCATGCGCAGCGGCCGCTTCTACGGCATGATTCCGCCGATGGCGCAGCGCATGATGGGAAGCGAGCTGATGGTCGGCGACGACTATCCGCTGTTCACGGCGCGCGTGACGCGCGCGACGAGCGACAGCCCGAAACTGCCGGAGAAGCTTTCGACGATAAGGCGCCGTCGCCAGGAAGAGATCGCCAATCCGAACGATCCCATCCCGATCGCCATCACCATGGCGCATATGGCGATGCTGCTCAACGGTCGCTCATACGATCATGAGGATATTCAGCCGCGCGAGCGCATTCCCGTCGATACGGCGCAACTCATCGAGATTTTCCACGAACACGGCCAAATGGGCATGGGCGGCATGGGCATGGGCGGCGCGGGCATGGGCCGCATGGGAATGATGCGCGGCCACATGGGCGGCGGCATGGGGATGATGGGCGGGGGAATGGGCGGAGGAATGGGAATGATGGCCATGATGTCGATGGCGCATCCGATCCATCTGCACGGCCAACCCTTTGAGATCGTCGGCCGCGCATTCGACGACGGCGACGCCGAAGCCTACGCCTCGATTCGCGAGGGCTTCATCGACAGCGGGCTAAAGGACACGGTGCTGGTCGCGCCCGGCGAGCGCGTTAGAATCGTCAAGCCATTCGACGATTTCAAAGGCCGCTTCATGTATCACTGCCACAATCTCGAACATGAGGACGCGGGCATGATGCGGGAGTTTCTGGTCGAATAAGCGCGGCGCCGCGCAAACGCCGCCTTCCGATCAGACAGCTCGAGCAAGCTCTCAAAGTCCGTTAACTTTTTTCGCAGCTTGCTCGAGAGTCACCGGGTTGCTTCTGCGCGCGCGGCTCGCAATGACGGCGTCGTCAGTGCTGCATGCCGCCCATGCCGCCCATCATCCCGCCCATGCCGCCGCCCATCATGTCGCCCATCGACATGCCGACCTTCATCATGCCGGTCAGCGTCTCGCTGGCGATCTTCTTCTGCTCTTCGCTGAGCGCGGTGAACAGCGGCTCGATCGCCGCCTTTTGCGCGCGCACCACGTCGAGATGGTCGACCATATGAGTCTCCATCATCGACAACTTCTGCAGCACGGTCGGCTTGGAATGGTCCATGCGCGTATCGGCGGCGTCGCATTTCTGCTTGGCCTTTTGCGCCGCCGCGCGCCAGGCGTCGGCGAATGCGTTCCACGCGCCCGCTTGCGAATCGGTGAGCTTCAGTTCGGCCTTTAGATAGGCGAGGCGCCCATCGAGATGTTCGGCGAAGCCGCACATCATATGTTTCATCATGCCGCCGCCGGAATGGGACATGCCGTCGGCCTTTCCGCCCGCGCCCTGATCGCCGCCGTGGCTCATGCCCGACATTCCGCCCATGCCGCCCATCATGCCGCCGCCCATCATGCCGCCCATGCCGCCGCCGCCATGGTTCATGCCGGACATGCCGCCCATCATGCCGCCCTGACCGCCGCCGGGGTGATGGCCGGCATGTCCGCCGTCCTCCTTGTTGGCGTCGCTCTTGGACGGCTCTTCCGTTTTGCTCGCGTCCGCGCCGCCCGCTTGCGCTTTGCCGGGGTCCGCCCATTGCGCCGTCGCATTGGCGGCGCCATGGCCCGCATGTTCCGCTTGGCCGTGACTCATCTTGCTGTGATCCATGCCGGCATGATCGGCGTCATTCTGTTGCGCCTGCGCCGAGGAAAATCCGGCGGCGAAGAGCAAGGCGGCGGCGCTCGCCGCAAGGAATCTTTTGTGCGAGATTTTTTTTCGCGTCGTCATGGCGCCCTCCCCTGGCGAATGTCAGGCGTGAAACCTGCCCTCGTCGCGGGTGCGACGAAAGCTATCTGGAGATTCACGCCGATCGTTAAGCGCGCCCAATCTGCGTCGGGCTTGATCGATCGTCCGCGACTTTGTCACATATCAAGTCGTTATGCGATTCGGCGAATCGTCGCGCCGCACGCTTCCAGCATAGTGGCCATGGTCGCGTTCTTGAAAAAAAGCTGCGCGAGCCTGGCGCGGCAATGGATGATGCGTCGCAACGCACCGGCGTTATGCATGCAATAAAAAGCGGCGAGCCTCGCCCGCCGCTCCTGACCTTCCGGCGCTTCATCGAAGATCTCTTGCTATCTTTGCGACTGTTGCGGATTACGCGCGGCATAGGGGTCTTGACGGATCGCGCGCGGCGCCGTCGCTGCGCGCGGCTTAGCGGTTTCTTCCTTATAGCCCGGCTGGCCAACAGCCTGAGGCGCTTTCCATTCGGTCGTGGAGCTTGTTCCCTCTGCTGCGAAAGCATAGCCCGTCGCCATCAGAGCCGCGGCCGCAGCGATAGCGACCGCCAAAGTCTTGGAAGCCATGTTTCTCTCCCTGATTTATCAGCATTTTATGCAACGCCAACAAGGAGTTGCGACGCCATGTCGGCGTGAAAAGAATGCTATAATTTCATGTCAGGGATTATACAGTTTTATGTGCGCCAACTTGACGCATTCATGACGTTTAAGAGGCGCGTCGCGCATGCGGCGCCAGCCTCATCGCAACCGCGCTCAGGCCGCTTTCTTTTCCGCAATTCCCACAAGCGAACGTAAAATGCGGCGCGTGCCGGCAAGGCGCTGCTTCACCCCGTCGAACTCGCGGATGAAAACGACGCGCATATCGGGGCGCACTTTCGCCTGCGTTCCCTGCTCGGCGACGAAACGCACGAGCCCGGCCGGATTTGCGAATTCATTGTCGCGGAAGGACACGATGACGCCCTTCGGCCCCGCGTCGACCTTCTCGACATGGGCGCGCCGGCAAAGGGCCTTGATCGCGACGATCTCCAATAGCTGTTCGACCTCCGGCGGGATGGGACCAAACCGGTCGATCATCTCCGCGGCGAACGCTTCGATGTCCTCATCGGTTTCGAGCGTCGAGAGGCGGCGATAGAGCTGCAGGCGCAGCGTCAGATCGGCGATATAGTCTTCCGGGATCGTCACCGGCGCGCCGATGGCGATGGTCGGCGACCAGACTTCTTCCTGCGGCTCCTCGACGCCGGCTTTCAGAAGCGTGATCGCGTCCGCCAGCATCTGCTGATAGAGCTCGTAGCCGACTTCCTTGATGTGGCCCGACTGCTCGTCGCCGAGCAGATTGCCCGCGCCGCGAATGTCGAGATCATGGCTCGCGAGCTGGAAGCCGGCGCCGAGCGTATCGAGCGTCTGCAGCACTTCGAGGCGTTTTTGCGCCTGCGGCGTGATCGCGCGATTGGCGGGCGTGGTGAAAAGCGCATAGGCGCGCAGCTTCGAGCGCCCGACGCGCCCGCGCAATTGATAAAGCTGCGCGAGGCCGAACATGTCGGCGCGCCAGACGATGAGCGTATTGGCGCGCGGAATATCGAGTCCGGATTCGACGATCGTCGTCGAAAGCAGAATGTCGAATTTGCCGTCATAGAAGGCCGACATTTTGTCTTCGAGTTCGCTCGCGCTCATCTGGCCGTGCGCAATGACGAATTTCGCCTCGGGCGCATTCTCGCGCAGGAAGGCGGCGGCCTCCTCGAGGTCCTCGATGCGCGGACAGACGAAGAAGGCCTGGCCGCCGCGATAGCGTTCGCGCAGCAGCGCCTCGCGCACGATCAGCGGATCGAAAGGAGAGACGAAACTGCGCACGGCGAGCCGGTCGATCGGCGGCGTCGCGATGATCGACAATTCGCGCACGCCGCTCATGGCGAGTTGCAGCGTGCGCGGGATGGGCGTCGCCGAAAGCGTCAGCACATGCACCTCGGCGCGCAGCTCCTTCAAGCGCTCCTTGTGCCCAACGCCGAAATGCTGCTCTTCGTCGATGATGACGAGGCCGAGGTCCTTGAAGCTCACCGTCTTGCCGAGCGCGGCATGGGTGCCGATCAATATCTCGATGCGGCCCTCGGCCAGGTCTTTTTTCGTCTCGCGCGCCTCGGCGGCGCCGACCATGCGCGAGAGCCGGCCGACGCGCACCGGCAGGCCGGCGAAACGCTCGGTGAAAGTCTTATAGTGCTGGCGCGCGAGCAGAGTCGTCGGGGCGACGACGGCGACCTGCCTGCCATTGATCGCGGCGCAAAAGGCGGCGCGCAGCGCGACCTCGGTCTTGCCGAAGCCGACGTCGCCGCAAATGAGCCGATCCATCGGCCGGCCGGAAGCCAGATCGTCGAGCGTCGCGTCGATCGCGGCGAGCTGATCCTCGGTCTCGTCATAGGGGAAGCGCGCGCAGAATTCGTCGTAGAGCCCTTCGGGCGGAACGAGCTTGGGCGCCTGGCGCAACTGGCGCTGGGCGGCGATCTCGATCAGCCCCTTCGCCATTTCGCGGATGCGGTTCTTCATCCGCGACCGGCGCGTCTGCCAGCCGGCGCCGCCAAGACGGTCGAGCTGCGCAGCGCCATCCTCGCCGCCATAGCGCGTCAGCAGCTCGATATTTTCGACCGGCAGATAGAGCTTGTCGCCGCCGGCGTAATGGATTTCGAGACAGTCGTGCGGCGCGCCGGCGGCCGAGATCGTCACGAGGCCGATGAAGCGGCCGATGCCGTGATCGACATGGACGATAAGATCGCCCGCCGTCAGCGCGGCGACTTCGCCGAGAAGATTCTCGCTCGGCTTGCGCTTGCGCCGGCGCCGCACGAGCCGGTCGCCGAGAATGTCCTGCTCGCCGAGAAGGACGTAAGCGTCGGTCTCGAAACCATGCTCGACGCCGAGCACGGCAAGCGAGACGCTTTGCGCCAAGGCTTGCGGGAGCGAGGCGACGCGCGGCAGATCGCGCAGGCCATGTTCGGCGAGCACATGGCCAAGCCGCTCGCAGGAGCCGTCCGACCAGCCGGCGACGATGACTTTCTTGCCCGCGCGGCGCAGCGCCTCGACGTGATCCGCCGCCGCCTGAAACACATTGACGTCGGGCGTATTGCGCTCCGGCGCGAAATCGCGTCCGAGCCGCGCGCCGCAATCGATCGCCTTCTCCCCTTCATGCGCGGCGAAGGGCGAGAATTGAGCGCGGGCGCGCGCCTCCAACCCGTCGCGCCATTCGTCCGGCGTCAGATAAAGCTCGCGGGGCTCGAGCGGCTTATAGTTCGACGCGGCGGGGTCGAGGTCATAGGAGAATTTGCGCGCGTCGTAATAATCCGCGATCTGCTTGAGGCGCTCTTCGGCGGCGTCCGCGACGAGCGGATCAAGCATCAGCGGCGCGTCGCCCAGATAATCGAACAGCGTATCGAGCCGCTCATAGAAAAGCGGCAGCCAATGCTCCATGCCGGGATGACGCCGGCCTTCGCTCACCGCCTCGTAGAGCGCGTCGCCCCGCGTCTGACCGCCGAAACGCGCGGCATAGGCCTGACGGAAGCGGCGCATGGCGTCGCTCGTGAGGCGCACCTCATTCACCGGCGTCAGATCGAGCGCGCGAAGCTGCCCGGTGGCGCGCTGCGTCTCGGGATCGAAGGCGCGGATCGACTCCAGCGTGTCGCCGAAGAAATCGAGGCGGATCGGCGCGGGAAGTCCCGGCGGGTAAAGATCGACGACGCCGCCGCGCTGGGCGTATTCGCCGGTTTCGCGCACGACGCCGGCACGCAGATAGCCGTTGGATTCGAGCCAATGCGCAAGCTCGTCGAGCTTCACTACATTGCCGGGGGCGCAGGCGAAGCTTTCCGCCGCCACCATCTTCAAGGGCGGAACCCGCTGCAACAGGCAGTCGGCGGTGGTGGTGACGACGCGCGGCCGCTCGGCCGAGGATTTGGCGCGGGCGAGGCGCGAGAGCGCCGTCATCCGCCGCGCGACGATCCCCGCATGCGGCGACACCCGGTCGTAAGGCTGGCAATCCCAAGCCGGCATGTCGAGAATTTCGACGTCTGGATTGGCGAAGCGCAGCGCCTCGCGAAACGCCGCCGAGCGCCCGGCGTCGCGCGCGACATGGACGAAGACGGCGGCGCGCCCTTCCGCTTCGCGCGCGAGCGAACGGGCGAGATCGCCGGCGACGAAAGCGTCGAAGCCCTCGGGCGTATGGGCGAAGACGAGCCGCTCGCCCTTGGCGAGCGCGGCGCGGGCGGCGTCGAGCGCCGCGCCGGGCTTCGTCCGTATCGTCGCGTCAGCGGTCAATGAATCGGCCCGTCATGGCGATGGAAGGCGATGATCGCCTTGAGCAGCGGCGTCGCGCGCCCCGGCGGCGGCGCCTCGGCGCCCGAAAGCCAGCGGAAGACCTCATCGTCGGGGAGTTCGAGCAGCGCCTCAAGCTCGGCGAGCGCCGCTTCATCGAGCGTCGCCAGGCGCGCCTCGACGAAGCCGCCCATCAGAATGTCCATTTCGCGCATGCCGCGGCGCCAGGCGCGGACGCGGATGCGCTTGCGACGGATTTCGTCCTCGCCCGGCGCGTCGACGGCCGCTTTCTCGTCTGTCATAGCGCGCGGCTTAGCCCAGCGCGGGGCGAAAGAAAAGCGGGGGGCGGATACGAAGCTTATATAGGTAAGACGCCGCTTTGGCGCCCGTCATGCTTGACTTCGCAAGGCGCGTGGCCTATCCGGCTCATCTCGCGTCCGACGCGTCGCGGGGGAGTAGCTCAGTTGGTTAGAGCGCCGGCCTGTCACGCCGGAGGTCGCGGGTTCAAGTCCCGTCTCTCTCGCCATCAAATCAATTAGATAAAGATAATCGAGAGAGCGCGCCGCCGCGATTTTTCAATTCGCCGCGCCCAGGCTAGCGCAGGTCGATCTCGCTTTCGACGATATGATTGAGCGGCGTGCCCTCGGCTGTCAGCGCCATGCGCAGCTTCAGCCGCCCGCCCTCGACCTTGTGCTCGCGAACAATGCGCTCGATCTCGCGCTGCGAGGTTATGCCGACCTCTTTCAAAAATCGGCGCACGGCCATGTTGAAAGCGTCTTCGTCCATCGTGGTCTCCGTTGCTCTGCGAGACTATCTAGGGCGTGCGGTGAAAGCGTCATTACGAGCGAAGGCACCCCCACCGCTCCGTAGCGCTTCGTCGCGTACGTTCCCTCGAAATGACTGCTCGACCCCAGACCTTCGTTCACTCGCGCCTTCAGAGACAAGGCCGATATTCTGCTCATACAGCAACTTTTCGCACTAAGCGGATCGCGCTGTATCGATGATATCCTGCTTTCACGATTGATGTGCTTCCGCCTATCCCCCGCAGTCGATTGGTTTGGATCCTTGCTCGCTATCAAATATTTTGCAGCATTGATGGAGACGCTTAGCTGTGATTCGCTCGCTCTAGATCGCTTGCAGAAGCAAGCGTTATTTCATGGAGCACTCAATGGTCGAAATCCGATTTGATCTTGCATTTCAGGGCGGCTCCACAGACAAGCACGTTATCGACTTCTATGATGTTGCCTATGCGCTAATGGGATTTGAGCGATCGCTAGCCCTCACAGTGCATGCTGTTTTGAATGATGAGGTAATCACTCAAGCTCCCGCCCTGCGCGGCGCCCAAATCTTCGCGTCACCTCCAGAATCTGGCAGCTGGAAATTGACCGCAGTGGTTGTGACGGGCCTCGGTACTGGAATTTATGCGCTGGGAACCGCGCCTAAAGACCCCCTTAGGAAACGTAATAGCTTCGGCATACGACTATGTTGTCCTAGAAAATCTAGGTTTTCATGTTGATTATGATTCCACTCTGGGGAAGCAAATAGAAAGCCTTCGCGTTTCTGAAAAAAGCCTAAAACTTCCGGACCAGAATAGGCTGGATAGCGTCGTCGAGAAGACCTCCAAAGCGATTGAAGCTATACATAGACCTATAGTAAGTTCAAGAAGCGCCGAAAGTGCTGAACTTAAGCTATCCTATTCTGGCAAACCGACAACAATTAAATTTGATAAAGAAACATACGATTATGTATCTTATTCTTCTATAAGCGACATCTCCCATAAGCATGAAGGCAGGATATCTAGCTATAACATAAATACCTATAAAGGCAGAATATTTTTGGCTGAATATAACAGGTCATTGCCTTTCGAACTAGCAGAAACCGCTCGCGTAGATCGTGTTATTTCGCTTGTCACCCGAAGCCTGTACCGTAGTGCAAACCGCAACACTGGAGACCCACAGTTGCGCATCAAAGCCCTTGAAGTATTGAGTAGGTCTGGCCAGCTAAAAAAACTTTTAATCGTCGAGCTAACAGAGTAGCTACCCCGCCTTCGCCACTTCGCGCTGGGCGAAGCCCAGACGAATATTCAGCTCATGCAGCAGATGCTCGGCCGCCACCGGAATATTCGTGCCGGGCGGAAAAATCGCGGCCGCGCCGGAATCGTACAAAGCCTGGAAATCGTCCGGCGGAATGACGCCGCCGACGACCATCATGATGTCGCCGCGCCCGGCGCGCTTCAGCGCGTCGCGCAGTTCCGGCGTCAACGTCAGATGACCGGCGGTCATGGTGGAGACGCCGACGATATGCACATCGGCCTCGGCCGCCTTTTGCGCCACTTCGTCCGGCGTCGCAAAGAGATCGCCGATAATGACGTCGAAGCCCATATCGGCGAAGGCGGAGGCGATCACCTTTTGGCCGCGGTCATGCCCGTCCTGGCCCATCTTGGCGACGAGAATGCGCGGCTGGCGGCCGGTGTTGTCCTTAAAATCGCGAGTCATCCCGACGACGCGGCCGACCTGCGCGCTGTCCTTGCCGGCTTCCTTCGCATAGACGCCGGAGATGACGTTGGCCTTAGGCTTATGGCGCGTGAAGATTTTTTCGAGCGCATATGAAATTTCGCCGACGCTCGCCTTGGCGCGCGCGGCCTTCACCGCGAGATCGAGCAAATTCGCGCCAGATGTCGCGCCCTCGGTCAAGGCGTTAAGCGCCGCTTGCGTCGTCCCCTCGTCCCGTTCGGCGCGCAGGCGCGAAAGTTTCTCAAGCTGCGCGGCGCGCACGGCGGCGTTATCGACCTTCAGCACATTGGGCTTGGCGTCGTTTTCCGGCTGATATTTGTTCACGCCGACGACGATTTGCGTTCCCGTGTCGATGCGCGCCTGGGTTTTAGCGGCCGCCTCCTCGATGCGCTGTTTCGGCACGCCGGCGGCGATCGCCTTGGCCATGCCGCCGAGCGTCTCGATCTCCTCGATATGCGCCCAGGCTTTCTTGGCGAGTTCGGCGGTGAGGCGTTCGACGTAATAGGAGCCGCCCCAGGGATCGATGACGCGGGTTATGCCGCTTTCCTGCTGCAGCACGATCTGCGTATTACGGGCGATGCGCGCCGAAAAGTCGGTCGGCAAGGCGAGCGCCTCGTCGAGCGCATTGGTGTGCAGCGACTGCGTATGGCCCTGCGTCGCCGCCATGGCCTCGACGCAGGTGCGAATGGCGTTGACGTAAACGTCCTGCGCGGTCAGCGACCAGCCAGAGGTCTGGCAATGGGTGCGCAGCGTCAGGCTCTTTTCGGATTTGGCGCCGAGATCCTTCATCAGCCGCGCCCAGAGCAGCCGCGCGGCGCGCAGCTTCGCCACCTCCATGAAGAAATTCATGCCGATGGCGAAGAAGAAGGAAAGCCGCGGCGCGAAAACGTCGATATCGAGTCCCGCGGCGACGCCGGCGCGCACATATTCAACGCCGTCGGCGAGCGTATAGCCCAATTCGAGATCGGCGGAAGCGCCCGCCTCCTGCATGTGATAGCCGGAGATCGAGATCGAGTTGAACTTCGGCATATGCGTGGAGGTATAGGCGAAAATATCCGACACGATGCGCATCGACGGGTCGGGCGGATAGATATAGGTGTTGCGCACCATGAATTCTTTGAGGATGTCGTTTTGAATCGTGCCGGTGAGCTTTTCGGCCGGAACGCCCTGCTCCTCCGCGGCGACGATGAAAAGCGCGAGAACCGGCAGAACGGCGCCGTTCATCGTCATCGACACCGACATCTGATCGAGCGGAATGCCGTCGAACAGCGTGCGCATGTCGTAGATCGAGTCGATCGCGACGCCGGCCATGCCCACGTCGCCCGAGACGCGCGGATGGTCGGAGTCATAGCCGCGATGGGTTGCGAGATCGAAGGCGACGGAGAGGCCCTTCTGTCCTGCGGCGAGATTGCGGCGATAGAAGGCGTTGGAGTCCTCGGCCGTCGAGAAGCCGGCATATTGGCGGATCGTCCAGGGCTGGGCGACATACATGGTGGGATAGGGCCCGCGCACATAGGGCGCGACGCCGGGAAAGCCGTCGACGAAGGAAAGCCCCTCAATATCCGCCGGCCCATAGGCGTTCTTCACCTCGATCCCTTCGGGCGTCAGCCAGCGGCGCGGTTCGGTCGCTTCGGGCGGCGCGACGGGAGCGAAGGGAATGCTGGTGAAATCGGGGATCGCGGACATTCTTTCCTCGGGTTTTCTCTCCCTTTCCTCATAGACCAGAGCGGCTTGCCCCGCAAAGCCGGGCGCCGCAAGCGGCCGATACGGGCGTGAACGAGACGCGGCAGCCTCGGCTACTTGCCCTTCCGAACAGGCGCGGACTACAGTCCCGGCCATTCGGAAATGGCGCGCCTCGCGCCGCCGAACGCCAAATTGGAGAGGAAAACATGCGCCGTTTCCTGAGCCTCGCCCTCATCGCAACCTATTGCCTGGGCGTCGCGCCGGCTGGAGCCGCGCCGGGAGGTCAAATCCCCGACGAGGTGAAGGAAAAATGCAAATCCGACTATGGGAAGCTGTGCAGCGGCGTCATGCCGGGCGGCGGGCGCATTCTCGCATGCTTTCAGGCCCATATAGACGAAGTCACGCCGGACTGCCGCGCGGCGCTCGCCAAGATCAAGAACTGACCGGCGCTTCGCCCAGTCGCCGCCTCCAATCTTCCACCTTTCGGCTGTCGATGCGCTTTCGCGCAAGATCGCGCCAGTTTTGGGCGAGCTCCGGCAGCGCCGCCATCTCGGCGAGCTCCTCGAAAGCGCGGGGGCGCTCGTAGAGCAGAGCGAAAAGCCGCGCGAGCGGCCAGGAGGGGCGCGGCCGCTCGATAAGCCGCAGCGCGTCCCCGGGCCGCGCCGCGCCGGTTTCGAGCACGCGATAATACCAGCCGCAGCGCATGCTCTCCTGCGTGCGCCGCGCCATGTCGCGCCGGCCGAAGCGCAAATTGAGCGTGAGACAGGGCTGACGGCCCTGGCTCACCTGCAGGCGCGCGCCCCCGAGCGCGAAGACGTCGCCGACGCAGACCTTATCCTCGGTGAGTCCCAGCGTCGAAATATTCTCGCCGAAGCCCGGCGCGCGCCACTCGTCGCCAAGCTCCGGCAGACTCGCGCGCCAGGCCGCGTAATGTTCGCGCGGATAATGATGCAGCGCCTTTTCGGCCCCGCCGTGATGGCGCCGGTCGGCCTGATCGTCTCCGACAAGGCCTTCCGCTTCGATGCGCCAGGGCGGGGCGAGCGGCTCCTTGAAGATCGCGCTTTTACGGCCGGGCGCGACGGGGCGCGGACGGCCGGCGTAAAGCGCATCGATTTCAACGTCGATCATCGCGCCGCGCCAAACGGCCGCTAATTCTGGATGGAGCCGAGATAGGCGAGCAGCGCCTCGATCTGCGACGCATTCAGACGGAACTCCGGCATCTCGTCGCCCTCATGGCCGACGACAATGCCTTCGCCAAGCGCCTCTTCGAGGTCGCGCAATGGATATTTGCGCGCCAGATGGCGGAAGGGCGGCGATTTGGGATTGGCGCTCTCGCCCCGCGCGCCGACCGCATGACAGCCGCCGCAGTTTTTCTCGGCGATCGCCCGCCCGCGTTTGAGCAATTGCGCATCGGCGGGCGCGGCCTCTACGCCCGCGACCGAGGCCGCGAGCAGCACGGAAAGGGCGAGCGGGATCGGCTGAAATCGGCGCATGATTCTCACGCCTCTTCGCGGACCACGAGCACGGAGCATTTGGCGTGGCGCACGATGGTCTTGGCGTTGGAGCCGAGAAGATAAGTGGCCATGGTCGGACGATGCGAGCCGACGACGATGAGGTCAGCTCCCCATTCATCGGCCTCCGCCAGCACTTCCGGATAGACCGCGCCGAAACGCACGATCGAGGAGACCCGCTCCAGCGGATAGGAGATTTTATTGCGAAGGGCTTCGAGGTCCTTCTCGGTCGCCTCGCGCATCTCATCGTCGAAGTTCGGCGGAATATAGTCGATGAAGGCGGTGGGCACGAGCGGCTGGACATTAACGAGGCGAAGCTCCGCGCCCTCGCTCGCCTTCGCCTGCGCCACGGCGGCGGCGAGGGCGGGCTGCGTCACTTCCGCTTCGCTGATGTCGACCGCCACGAGTATTTTCTTATACATGCCCGCCTCCTCCTGCGCGCGGCGCGCTCGCCGGCCCCTCATCCATATCGCGCCGATCCGCCCCGCCACAAGCGCCGGCGCGAGGCGACGAATCATCGCGCCTCTTTAAGTTTAAGTCGAATGAAAGCGGGGGAAGAGACAATCGCCGCCGCGCAAGATGCGATCGACGCGACGCGCGCATCTAAATCGTCTTAACGAAGCAGCGCGCTTTGCGACCAGACGGAATCGTCGATCGACAAGAAATCGGGCCAAATTGATCAGCTGGAGCAAGCTCTCATCGAAAAAGTCTCTCAACTTTTTCGGCGCGCTGGCTCCGATTCGAATTACTCGACCGCTTCGGCGCTCACGAAATTCCAGGAGGCCGTATCGACGACCTTATTTTCTGAGCCATTGTTGCTCAGCCTAGCGCAGCTTCCCTCGACCGCCGTCACGGTCCAAACGCCGCTTTCTTCGTCCCAGACGCCTTCGAGATTGACGAGCGTCGTGACTTTATAAACTTTTCCAGTCTCAAGCATCTTGCTGTCCTTTGCTGAACGATCGCCCCCTCGGCGACAGGATTGCATCGGCTCAACTCAGATGACGGATGATGATCGCCACAAAAGGGGCAAATTTAGGGACGTTCCGAACTAAGCACGATTGATGCCGACCAATCCCTAAGCTCACGCCTGCTTGCGGCCGCAGCGCATATGGAGCGGCGCGCGCAGCGGCAGCGCCGGCGGATTGACATTCCAGGCCGCTTCCAGCTCTTCCCGAACGAGCGACAAGGGATCGCGCCCCTCCTGTCGCTTGTATTTCCTGACCGCCGACCAAGTCGTCAGAAAGCTGACGAGATCGCCAAGCGAATCGGCGATGGGCGTGTCAAAGGCGGGCGGCTGCAGCTCCGCGAAGGGAAAGGGCAGGTTCTCGTAGCGATTGAAATAGAAAACGGAAATCTCGTCCCAATAGGGGCCGAGAATGTCGTCCTTGAGTTTGCGCAAGACGAGATCGAGCGGCTCCTTGTTCGTCCATGGCCAGTCATAGGTCCAGGCCGCGATGAGGCCGCCCGGCCGCAGCGCCCGAGTCGCGGCCTCGTAAAACCTCGGCAGATCGAACCAATGAATGGCGCAGGCGCAGGAGATGAGATCGACCTCCGCGCGCAGGCCGAGATCGTCTTCGGCGCGCGCCGGACGATAGTCGATGTTGGCGCGCTTTGGCGCGAGATCGAGCTGACGGGGATCCTCATCCGTCGCGAGCACTTTGGCGAAATGATTCGAAAGGCCGAGCGCCGCCTGTCCGCTTCCCGTCCCGCAGTCCCAGGCGAGACGATTTTCATGCGCGACGCTCGCGAGCCAGGCGAAGAGCGCGTCGGGATATTGCGGGCGAAAGGCCAGATATTCCCCGGCGTTTTCGCCAAACACCAATGACTCGCTGTTTTTCATCAGGACGGCCTCAAATCTCGCGTCGGCGCGTTTGGTCCGGGCCAAAACCTTTTCGCTTGAGCCAAGAGGCCGTCGCCCGATCATGCCAGGGGACGCGGTCGCCTTGACCGTGAAAGCCCATATGTCCGCCGCCCGGACTGAGCGCCGTCTCGATCGTCGGCAGACGCGCCCAATCCACCGCCGTATAACACGCTCCGGGAATCCAGGGGTCGTCCAACGCATGCAGGATCAGCGTCGGCAGCGTAACGCCGGCGAGGAAATTCTTGGCGGCGTTGGCGTCGTAATAGTCCTGCGCGCCCCGATATCCAAAATGCGGCGCGACGAAGAGATCGTCGAATTCATAGACGTTTCGGGCGCCCGCGATGGCGGCGCGTTCCGCCGTGATGAGCGCGGCGCCCGGGGCGAGCGCCTCCTGCTTCATCGCATGGAGCATATAGCGATGATAGGCGAAATTGCGCGGCGCCATCATCTGCGCGCAAGTCGCCGCCAGGTCGATCGGGGCCGACACCGCGACGCCCGCGATCACGGGCAAGCCATGGCCGCCTTCGCCGAGAAATTTCAGCACGAGATTGCCGCCCAGCGAATGGCCGATGAGCACGACGCCGCGCCGCGAGAGGGCCGCGGGCAGAGCCCGCAGCGCCGCCGCGAGATCCTCGGTCCTGCCGGCGTGATAACGGCCGCTTGAGGTGGCGCGCGACGGCAGGGAGCCGCGCAGATTGAGGCGCAACACCGGCCAGCCTTGATCGACGAGATAACGCGCGGTCGCCACGCCATGATGGCTCGCCTCCGAGCCGGCGAGCCCATGCGCGAGAACGACGAGCGGCGCGGCGACATCAGTGGCGGGCCGATCGAGCCGCGCCGCCAATTTGTCGCCGTCCGGCATCGCCAGCAGCAGCCGCTCGCCGCCTAAAAGCTCGGGCGGCGCGCCGCGGATGAGGTTGCGGAGAGTCTGGAGGTCGGCCCCGAGCCAGGGCGCCCGCTCGCGGAATGGGGGGAGTTCCTCGTCCGACGTGGAAAGTTTGTCCGCCATGATGCCGATATCTGATCTCTCGCCCCGCATTGCGCCAGAGGCCCCGATTCGATGGGCCGCTTTGTTGTGGAAAGTTGAAATCCCAAATTTCGTGATGAGAAGCGCATAAATGCGAACAAAAAACGCATTTATATACTTGACTGATAAAAGCCGCTCTGTCATTCTCAACATCAAGGAGAATGACGATGACACCCGTCGAATTGAGCAACCCCGTTTACAGCGACGAAGATGCGGCCCGGGAACATATCGAATCAATCCGGTGGCCGGAGGGGGTGACATGCCCACACTGCGGCGTCGTCAAAGAGGGTATCCGGCCTCTCCAAGGCAAGAGCATGGGGCCGGGCTGGTATTACTGCACGTCATGCAAGGACAAATTCACGGTTCGGATGGGCACGATTTATGAGCGGTCCCACCTTCCGCTGCATAAATGGCTTCTGGCGTTTCGACTAATGGCATCGTCAAAGAAGGGCTTTTCGGCCCACCAGCTTAGCCGGACTTTGAATGTCACCTATAAGACGGCGTGGTTTGTCGCGCATAGGATCAGAGAGGCGATGGCCGACCACGATCCCGAGCCATTCGGCGGCAAGGATAAGGTCGTGGAGGTGGATGAGACATTTCAAGGCCCGTCTGACGTAACCTTTGTGAATGGCAAGGGCTGGCAGAAGAAGCGGGGCACAGCGAGTAAGCGGAAGATCGTCAGCCTTGTTGAGCGGGGCGGACGGGCCAAAAGCGTCAAAGTCGAGGACCTGACGACGAAAACCCTTAAGAAGGTGATTTTCCCGCACGTTGTCCTAGACAGCACGCTCAACACCGACGAAGCGCAGCATTACAAAGAGATTGGCCGGGAGTTTGCCAGCCATGAGGCGGTAAATCACAGCCAAGGCGAATATGCGCGGGGCAAGGCTTCAACCAATCACGTTGAGGGCTTCTTTTCGATCTTCAAAAGAGGCATGGTCGGGACATACCAGCATTGTTCTGAAAAACATTTGCAGCGGTATCTGCATGAGTTCGATTTCCGGTATTCGAACCGGGTTGCCCTTGGCGTCGAAGACGGCGAGCGGACTTCACGGGCGATCGCTGGCGCCAACGGGAAGCGACTGACTTATCGCCGCGTTAACAGCGGGGAAGCCGCATAAGCGGCTTACTCGGAAGGTGTTTCGGACTTTGCGGCGGCCTTTTTGGCCTTGCTCTGGCGAGGCTTTCGGCTCTCTTTCTGAGTTTTGGGCGGCATTTGTAGAGATCGGCGAATAGCGCGGTCCATACGTCGCGCTATTTCGGCTTCCGTAAATTCCGGTTCTTGTTTATTCGGCATGACTCAACCTCTTGATTTTCCGTACAAATTGACTCTATCAAACGAATTTCTTGCATAAAAAACAGAGGTTTGCTATAGATGCGGCACGCCACCGGCTGCAACCAGTGGCGTGCCTTATCTAACGAGGCTGCATAATTGCATCCTCCCAATAATCCGATGAGGCTTACCGTGACCGCCTCATCGGTAATATGTGGCCAGAGCGACCACTACTCTGCCGCCCTCGTGGCGGTTGCCGACTGCACCAGTGACACGGCCTCGTGCAGCCGGGAGACGCGACTTTCGGGTTTGGACCCCGGTTACGCGTTTTACACTCCGGCCCCTTTTGGAAGGGGGGAGGAGAACGGCCCTTGTCAGACCGATTCATCTGCCCCGACGCTATGCGTCGGGGCTTGTTCTTTTGGGCGCAGTTCGTCGCCAAAATATATCAGTTTGACGACATTAGCCTTTGGCGTCCCTATCCACTCTTTCAACCCCCACCATCCTTTGCGCATGGAAGCGAGGGAAGCGTTTGAAGAAAGATAGGCGCTCAGGGTAGCGATGGGATTCTTGCCACCAACTATTACGCCCCTGTCGGCCATGAACCTCTTGAGTTCATGGATGGAAACTGGGTGATTGTAATCCCGTATTACTTCCTCACAGAACCGCTGGGACAACTGGGAGGGCGAGTTTGGGTCTCGCCTACTTTTATGAGGGGCGGGGCTCAGTGGACGCGCGACAACATCTGCTTCGACAAAATCAAAGCCATATTTCGAGGCGACAGCCTTAGCCTGCTCAATAAGCGATAGATCGCGATCAATCTCAGCCGCCGCCTTTTTGGCGTCGTCGAGAATTTTCGCTTTCCTTGCTTCCAAAAGTTGGCGCGGGTCCACTGTCTGGCGTTCCGATTTTGATCCTGACAGAATAATGGCACCGCTTCTCTGTCGTGTCAATAAAAAGAGCGCGTAGGCTCACTATCCAATTGTGAGGAAGTGGGAAACAAGCCTGTTGTCAGTAAAGTATATAAACGCGACAAAAAAAGAACTTGGCAAAAAGAACAAATAGTGCACAATCGATTTCAGGCGCATTCATTGTTCGTATCGGCGGCGGGGCGTTGCCCGCGTCCCCCGAACCTGCCAGAAGGAATTTTCAGCCGTGAGCCAAGCTAACCTCCGCCTTGTGGAAGGGACTTCCGTGGACAAGACCAAGGCCCTCGACGCCGCTTTGTCGCAGATCGAGCGCGCCTTCGGCAAAGGCTCGATCATGCGGCTCGGCAAGAATCAGAAGGCCGTCGAGATCGAGACCATTTCGACGGGCTCGCTCGGCCTCGACATCGCGCTCGGCGTCGGCGGCCTGCCGCGCGGCCGCGTCGTCGAGATTTACGGGCCGGAATCCTCCGGCAAGACCACCCTTACCCTGCATGTCATCGCCGAGGCGCAGAAACTGGGCGGCGTCTGCGCCTTCGTCGACGCCGAACATGCGCTCGACCCGGTTTACGCCCGCAAGCTCGGGGTCAATCTCGAGGAATTGCTCATCTCGCAGCCCGACACCGGCGAGCAGGCGCTGGAGATCACCGATACGCTGGTGCGCTCGGGCGCCGTCGACGTGCTCGTCGTCGATTCGGTCGCTGCGCTGACGCCGCGCGCGGAAATCGAGGGCGAGATGGGCGAGGTGCAGCCCGGTCTGCAGGCGCGGCTGATGAGTCAGGCGCTGCGCAAGCTCACCGCCTCCATCTCCCGCTCCAACACGCTCGTCATCTTCATCAATCAGATCCGCATGAAGATCGGCGTCATGTATGGCTCGCCCGAGACGACGACGGGCGGCAATGCGCTGAAATTCTACGCCTCGGTCAGGCTCGACATCCGCCGCATCGGCGCGATCAAGGAGCGCGACGAGACGACCGGCAATCAGACCCGCGTCAAGGTGGTCAAGAACAAGGTGGCGCCGCCGTTCAAACAGGTCGAATTCGACATCATGTATGGCGAAGGCGTCTCCAAGGTCGGCGAATTGATCGACCTTGGCGTCAAGGCCGGCGTCGTCGAGAAATCCGGCGCCTGGTTCTCCTACGACAGCCAGAGGCTCGGTCAGGGCCGCGAAAACGCCAAGACTTTCCTGAAGCAGAACCCCGAGATCGCCCAGCGCATCGAACAAACGATCCGCGAGAACGCCGGCCTCATCGCCGAGCGCATTCTCGAAGCCGGGGGCGATGACGAGGGCGAGGAGTAAGGTCAAGCCCGGCCGCCAGCGCGGTTTCCGATCGCTCTAGCGGCGGCGAGGCCAAGGTTAATCCAATCATGGCGCCTGAGGCTGGGACGCGCCCGCCCTCGGGCGCCATTGCCGTTTCCGCGCGAAGCTGGCATATCGCGGCCTCGACGAGGCGCGCCTGACGACAAACGGCGCGGCTTTCTTGAAAAACCCCCGGGCCGCCGCCAGTTTCATGGAAGCGGGAAGCCGCCCGAGTTTATTGTTTTCATGCGCCTCTTTCCGGAGCGAACGCCGCTCCGCCCGGGCGCTTTCGCGAGCCGTGACGATATGAGTGGCGTCAACCAGATACGTTCCGCCTTCCTCGACTATTTCGCGCGCAACGGGCACGAGAAAGTCGCGTCGTCTTCGCTCGTGCCGCACAATGATCCGACGTTGATGTTCACCAACGCCGGCATGGTGCAGTTCAAGAACGTCTTCACCGGCGTCGAGAAGCGCGCCTACGCCCGCGCGGCTTCGGCGCAAAAATGCGTGCGCGCCGGCGGCAAGCACAATGACCTCGACAATGTCGGCTATACCGCGCGTCACCACACTTTCTTTGAAATGCTCGGCAATTTCTCCTTTGGAGATTATTTCAAGGAAGGCGCGATCGAACTCGCCTGGAATCTGATCGCGCGGGAATTCGCGCTTCCCGTCGATCGCCTCCTCGTCACCGTCTATCACGACGACGACGAAGCCTTCGATCTATGGAAGAAAATCGCGGGCTTTCACGACAGCCGCATCATCCGCATCGCCAGTTCCGACAATTTCTGGAGCATGGGCGATACGGGTCCTTGCGGCCCTTGCTCGGAGATTTTCTACGACCAGGGCGAGGCGCTCAAGGGCGGCCCGCCGGGAAGCCCCGACGAGGACGGCGACAGGTTCCTCGAATTCTGGAACCTCGTCTTCATGCAATATGAGCAGGTGGCGCCGGGCGAACGCGCGCCCCTGCCCCGCCCCTCGATCGACACCGGCATGGGCCTCGAACGCATCGCCGCGCTCATGCAGGGCGTCACCTCCAATTACGACATCGACCTCTTTCGCGCGCTCATCGGCGCCGTCGTCGACTTCACCGGCGCGCCGGCCGACGGTCCGCAAGCCGCGAGCCATCGCGTCATCGCCGACCATTTGCGCGCCTCCGCTTTCCTTGTCGCCGACGGCGTGACGCCTTCGAACGAGGGCCGCGGCTATGTGCTCCGCCGCATCATGCGCCGCGCCATGCGCCATGCGCAGCTTCTCGGCGCGCAAGAGCCGCTGATGTGGAAGCTCGCGCCGACGCTCGTCGCCGAAATGGGCCAGGCCTATCCCGAACTCGTGCGCGCGCAGGCGCTCATCGTCGATACGCTGCTCACCGAGGAAACGCGCTTTCGCGCGACGCTCGCGCGCGGCCTCGCGATCCTCGACGAGGAAACGGCTTCCTTCGCCGCCGGCGCCAAGCTCTCGGGCGAAACCGCCTTCAAGCTCTACGACACTTTCGGCTTTCCGCTCGATCTCACCGAAGACGCGCTGCGCCCGCGCGGCATTGGCGTCGACAAGGAAGGCTTCAACGCCGCGATGGAGCGCCAGCGCGCCGAGGCGCGCAAGGCCTGGACAGGCTCCGGCGAAACCGCGACCGAGACCCTCTGGTTCGCGCTGAAGGAACGCCTCGGCGCGACGGAGTTTCTCGGCTATGAGACGGAAAAAAGCGAGGGCGTCGTCACGGGAATCGTGCATGACGGCGCCGAGGCCTTCTCCTTGAAGCAGGGCGCGCGCGGCGCGGTCCTCCTCAACCAGACGCCCTTTTACGGCGAGTCGGGGGGCCAAGTCGGCGATACGGGCGTCATGCGCGGACGCGGCGTGCGCTTTCGCGTCGAGAACGCCTCAAAGAAGCTCGGCGACCTCATCGTTCACGAGGGCGTCGTCGAGGAAGGCGAGATCGTTCCGGGCCTCGCGCTCGAACTCGACGTGGATCACGCGCGCCGCAAGGCGGCCCGCGCCAATCACTCCGCGACGCATATTCTACACGAAGCGCTGCGGCAGGTGCTCGGCGATCATGTCGCGCAGAAAGGTTCGCTCGTCGCGCCCGACCGGCTGCGCTTCGACTTCACCCATCCAAGGCCCTTGAGCGACGAGGAGCTGGCGCGGGTCGAAACCCTCGCCAATGAAATCGTGCAGGACAATGCGCCGGTCGAAACGCGCGTCATGGCGCAGGACGACGCCATTCATTCCGGCGCGCGCGCGCTGTTCGGCGAGAAATATGGCGACGAAGTGCGCGTCGTCTCCATGGGCCGTCCCGATCCCGGCGCGGCGCATCCTTTCTCCGTGGAACTTTGCGGCGGCACGCATGTGGCGCGCACCGGCGACATCGGCCTCATCGCCATTGTCGGCGAAAGCGCCGTGGCTTCTGGCGTGCGCCGCATCGAGGCGCGCACCGCCGAAGGCGCGCGCGGCCAGCTTGTCGCGCAATCGCGCGCGCTGCGCGAGGTTGCCGCGCTGATGCGCGCGCCGCTGGAGGAAGCGCCGGCGCGGCTCGCGAGCCTGCTCGAAGAGCGCAAGAAGCTCGAACGCGAACTCGCCGAGGCCAAGCGCAAATTGGCGATGGGCGGGGGCTCTGGCGACGGCGCGGCGGACAAGCCGCGAGACGTCGGCGGCGTCAAGCTGATCGCGCGGTCGGTCGAGGGCATTGAGGCGAAGGATCTGAAGTCGATGGTGGACGACGCCAAAAAGGCGATCGGCTCGGGCGTCGTCGCCATCGCCAGCGCCTCGCCCGACGGCAAGGCGGGCATCGTCGTCGGCGTCACCGACGATCTCACCGCAAAATATAGCGCCGTGGATTTCGTGCGCGTCGCCAGCGTCAAGCTCGGGGGCAAGGGCGGCGGCGGCCGTCCCGATCTCGCCCAGGCGGGCGGCCCCAACGCCGCCGCCATCGATCAGGCGCTCGCCTCGGTCGAGGACGCGCTGCGCGGCAAAGCGGCGGCGTCATGAGCGCGCCGGGCCGGCGGCGCGGGCCGGCTCTTTGGCGGCGACGCGTCCATATCATTCTCGACGGCGGCACCCACGATCATACCGCGCGCTTCGTGCATCGCGCGCTCATCACGCTCGTCATGCTGTCGGTCGGGGCGGTGATTCTCGAATCGGTTCCCGAATATGAAGAGCGTTACAAAGCGCTTTTCGACGCCGTCGAATATGTCGCGGTCGCCGCCTTCACCCTCGAATATGCGCTGCGAATCTGGTGCGCGCCGGAACATGCGCTTTACGCCCATCGCTCGCCGACCGCCGCGCGGCTCGCCTTCCTTCAGTCCCCCTCGGCGCTCATCGATCTCGCCGCCGTTCTGCCTTTCTATCTTTCCTTCTATTTCTCGCCGGATCTGCGCGTCTTTCTGCTGCTGCGGCTCCTGCGCTTCTTCAAATTCGCGCGCTATTCGCCCGGCATCCGCACATTGCTCGCGGTGATCGAAGCGGAGCGCAAGGCGCTCTTCGCCTGGCTGATCATCCTGTTTGGCGCCGTGCTCTTCTATTCGACCGCGATGTATGTCGCCGAACGTGAGGCGCAGCCGGAAAAATTGGGCACGATCCCCAACGCCATGTGGTGGGCCATCGAAACGGTGACGACGGTCGGCTATGGCGAAGTGACGCCCCTCACCCTCGCCGGCAAGATGATTGCGTCCTTCGCGATGGTCACGGGCTTCCTCCTGCTCGGCCTGCCGGTCGGCATTCTCGCCACCGCTTTCGCGGAGGAGATCCATCGCCGCGAATTCGTCGTCACCTGGACGATGGTCGCCAGCGTGCCATTGTTTCGCGGCCTCGACGCCCCGGCGATCGCCGAGATCATGCGCTATCTGAGGGCGCAGTCCGTGCCGCGCGAAACGCGCATCGTGCGCAAGGGCGACATCGCCCATTCGATGTATTTCATCGCCGAGGGCGAGGTCGAGATCGAGCTGCCGCACGCGAACGTCCGGCTCGGAGAAGGACAGTTTTTCGGGGAGATCGCGGTGTTGCAGAAGACGCTGCGCACCGCCAATGTGCGCGCGACCCTGCCGACGAAGCTGCTTGTTCTCGACGCCTATGATCTGCAGACGATCACGCAGCGCAATCCCGAGATCGGAGAAGCCATCCGCGAAGTCGCGCGAACCCGCACCGAGCTGGCGCCCGCCGAGCGCCATGGCGACATTATCGAGGCCGAACTCGACGAGCCGACGGCGCCGGAAAACGCAAGCTAAGCCCCCGCGTCAACCGATCGCCGCGCGCAATTCTTGCAGCTGCGCGAGCTTTTCGGAAGCCGCCTGACGCGCTTCCTCGGTCTTGGCGTCGGCGATGTCCTCGCGCGCGTCCTTAATGTCCGCGTCGACCTTGGCGACGTCGATTTCGGCGAGCGGAATCGCCTGTTCGGCGAGAATGGTGAAGCCCGTCGCATTGACGTCGGCGAAGCCGCCGCGCACGAAAAGCTTCTCGACCTTGCCCTCGCCCGAGACCGTCACGACGCCGGGCTTTAGGGTCGTCATCACCGGCGCATGGTCCTTGAGCACGGTGAACTGCCCGTCCGCGCCCGGCGCGACGACGGACTCGACCTCTCCGGAGAAGAGATGTTTTTCGGGAGAGACGAGCTCAAAGTGAAATGCGGCCATGATTGACTCCAGCGCGCCGTAGCCTTGGACCTTTGCGCGTCACGGCCAGGCTTGGCCAGTTGATCCACGCAATTGATCAGCGGATGGCCGGAACAAGTCCGGCCATGACGCCTTCTTGAAGTTACGCCGCTTCCTTGGCGAGCTTGGCGGCCTTTTCGATCGCCTCTTCGATGGAGCCGACCATATAGAAAGCCGCCTCCGGCAGATGGTCATATTCGCCTTCGACAAGGCCCTTGAAGCCCTTGATCGTATCGGCGAGCGCGACGAGCTTGCCCGGCGCGCCGGTGAAGACTTCGGCGACATGGAAGGGTTGCGACAGGAAGCGCTCGATCTTGCGGGCGCGCGCGACGGTGAGCTTGTCCTCTTCGGACAGCTCGTCCATGCCGAGAATGGCGATGATGTCCTGCAGCGACTTATAGCGCTGCAGCGTCGACTGCACCTTGCGCGCCACGTCGTAATGCTCCTCGCCGACGATCGCCGGGGAAAGCATGCGCGACGTTGAATCGAGCGGATCGACCGCCGGATAAATGCCCTTCTCCGCGATGGAGCGCGAAAGCACCGTCGTCGCGTCGAGATGGGCGAAGGAGGTGGCGGGCGCCGGGTCGGTCAGATCGTCGGCCGGCACGTAAATGGCCTGCACCGAGGTGATCGAGCCCTTGGTCGTCGTGGTGATGCGCTCCTGCAGCGCGCCCATGTCGGTCGCGAGCGTCGGCTGATAGCCCACCGCCGAGGGAATGCGGCCGAGAAGCGCCGAGACTTCCGAGCCCGCCTGGGTGAAGCGGAAGATGTTGTCGACGAAGAACAGCACGTCCATGCCGCGGTCGCGGAAATCCTCGGCGACGGTCAGGCCCGACAGCGCGACGCGCATGCGCGCGCCAGGCGGCTCGTTCATCTGGCCGTAAACCAGCGCGCATTTCGAGCCGGCGCCGCCGCCCTTCTTGTTGACGCCGCCCTCGATCATCTCGTGATAGAGGTCGTTGCCTTCGCGGGTGCGCTCGCCGACGCCGGCGAAGACGGAATAGCCGCCATGCGCCTTGGCGATGTTGTTGATCAGCTCCATGATCAGCACGGTCTTGCCGACGCCCGCGCCGCCAAAGAGGCCGATCTTGCCGCCCTTGGCGTAGGGCGCGAGGAGATCCACGACCTTGATGCCGGTCTCGAGAATCTGCGCTTCCGTCGCCTGCTCGGCATAGGAGGGCGCCGGCTGGTGAATGGCGCGGCGCGATTTCGTGAGCATCGGACCCGCTTCGTCCACCGGCTCGCCGATGACATTGATGATGCGGCCGAGCGTCTCGTCGCCGACGGGCACGGAGATCGGCGCGCCGGTGTCGCTCACCTCCTGGCCGCGCACGAGGCCTTCGGAAGAATCCATGGCGATGGTGCGCACGGAGTTCTCGCCCAGATGCTGCGCGACTTCGAGGACGAGGCGGTTGCCCTGGTTCGTCGTCTCCAGCGCGTTCAAAATCTCAGGCAGATGCTCGTCGAACTTCACGTCGACGACGGCGCCGATGACTTGGGTGATGCGCCCTGTGGGCTTGTTGGCGGCCATGTTTCGTCCTCGTCCTAAAGTGTCTTCTAAAGCGCCTCGGCGCCCGAGATGATTTCGATGAGCTCCTTGGTGATCATCGCCTGGCGCGACCTGTTGTAGAGGGTCGTCTGCTTGCGGATCATGTCGCCGGCGTTGCGCGTGGCGTTGTCCATGGCGCTCATGCGCGCGCCCTGTTCGGAGGCGGCGTTTTCGAGCAGCGCGCGGAACACCTGCACCGAAATATTGCGCGGCAAGAGTTCCGCGAGAATCTCGTCCTGGCTCGGCTCATATTCGTAAGAAGGCTGCGGCCCTTCGACCGGCGGAGCGTTCTCGTTCGACGGGATTTGCGCCGGAATGACCTGCAGCGCGGTCGGAATTTGCGAGATCACCGATTTGAAGCGCGAGAAGAAGAGCGTCGCGACGTCGAAGGCGCCTTCCTCAAAGAGGCGGATGATCTTCTTGCCGATTTCGTCGGCGTTCTCGAAGCCGATCTGCTTGACGCCGCGCAATTCGATGAGTTCGATGATGTTCTTCTCATATTGGCGGCGAAGCTGGTCGTAGCCCTTCTTGCCGATGCAGAGGATTTTGACCGTCTTGCCTTCGCCTTCGAGCCGCCCGATGTGCTCGCGCGCGAGGCGCACGATCGAGGAGTTGAAGGCGCCGCACAGGCCGCGTTCGGCGGTGGCGACGACCAGGAGATGCACGTCGTCCTTGCCATTGCCGGACAGCAGCACCGGGCCGCCCGTCGCGACGCTCGACGCGAGATTGGCGAGCACCGCCTCCATGCGCTCGGCGTAAGGCCGGGCCGCTTCCGCCGCCGTCTGCGCGCGGCGCAGCTTGGCGGCGGCGACCATCTGCATGGCCTTGGTGATCTTCTGCGTCGCCTTGACGGAAGAAATGCGGTTTCGAAGATCCTTCAGCGAGGGCATATCGTTTTGCCTGTCTCGTTTCCCCAACGCCCATAACGGCGCCGCGTGGATGGCCGGGACCAAGCCCGGCCATGACGACACTCGTTACGCGAAGGATTTCGCGAAATTCTCGACGACTTCTTTGAGTTTCGCCGCCGTCTCGTCGGGCAGATCCTTCGTCGTGCGGATGGTTTCGAGAATGTCGGGGTGCTGCGAGCGGAGCAGCGTCAGCAGCCCATCCTCGAAAGCGCGCACGCGACCCACCGGCAGCGGATCGAGATAGCCGTTGACGCCGGCGTAGATCACCACGACCTGCTCTTCCATCTTCAGCGGCGAGAACTGCGGCTGCTTCAGAAGCTCGGTGAGGCGCGCGCCGCGATTGAGCAGGCGCTGCGTCACCGCGTCGAGGTCGGAGCCGAACTGCGCGAAGGCCGCCATTTCGCGATATTGCGCAAGCTCGCCCTTGATCTTGCCGGCGACCTTCTTCGTCGCCTTGGTCTGCGCCGAGGAGCCGACGCGCGACACCGAGAGGCCGACGTTCACCGCCGGGCGGATGCCCTGGTAGAAGAGGTCCGTCTCCAGGAAGATCTGGCCGTCGGTGATCGAGATGACATTCGTCGGAATATAGGCCGACACGTCATTCGCCTGCGTCTCGATGACGGGCAGCGCCGTGAGCGAGCCCGCGCCGCGCTCGTCGTTGAGCTTCGCCGCGCGCTCCAGCAGGCGCGAATGCAGATAGAAGACGTCGCCGGGATAGGCTTCGCGGCCCGGCGGGCGGCGCAGCAGCAGCGACATCTGGCGATAGGCGACGGCCTGTTTGGAGAGATCGTCGTAGATGATGACCGCGTGCAGGCCGTTGTCGCGGAAATATTCGCCCATGGCGCAGCCTGAGAAGGGCGCGAGGAACTGCATCGGCGCCGGGTCCGAGGCGGTCGCCGCGACGATGATCGAATAGTCGAGCGCGCCGCGCTCCTCGAGCACCTTCACGAATTGCGCGACGGTCGAGCGCTTCTGGCCGATGGCGACATAGACGCAGTAGAGCTTCGCCTTCTCGTCGTCGCCGTCGTTGAGGGACTTCTGATTGAGGATGGTGTCGAGCGCGATGGCGGTCTTGCCGGTCTGGCGGTCGCCGATGATGAGCTCGCGCTGGCCGCGGCCGATCGGGATCAGCGCGTCGACCGCCTTAAGGCCGGTCGCCATCGGCTCATGCACGGATTTGCGCGGAATGATGCCGGGCGCCTTCACGTCGACGCGGGCGCGCTGCGTCGCCTTGATCGGCCCCTTGCCGTCGATCGGATTGCCGAGCGCGTCGACGACGCGGCCCAAAAGCTCCTTGCCGACCGGCACGTCGACGATGGCGCCGGTGCGCTTGACCGTCTGGCCTTCCTTAATGTCGCGGTCGGAGCCGAAAATGACGATGCCGACATTGTCGCTTTCGAGGTTCAAGGCCATGCCGCGCACGCCATTCTCGAATTCGACCGTTTCGCCGGCCTGGACATTGTCGAGGCCATAGACGCGGGCGATGCCGTCGCCGACGGACAGAACCTGCCCCACCTCGGTGACTTCGGCCTCAGCGCCAAAGTTGGCGATCTCATTTTTGAGGATCGCGGAAATTTCTGCGGCGCGGATATCCATCAGCCGACCTCTTTCATGCGTGTGCGGATTGCGTTGAGCTTGGTGCGGACGGAAGCGTCCACCATGCGCGAACCGAGTTTGACGACGACGCCGCCGATGATCGACGGATCGGTCTTGACGGCGAGTTGGACGGTCTTGCCGCCGGTGACGCCCGTGAGCGCGGCGCGCAGCGCCGCCTCGTGATCGGCCTTCAGCGGCGCCGCGACCGTCACTTCGGCGTGGGCCAGCCCCTTGGCCTCGTCATGCAGGCGCCGATAGGCGGCGATCATGTCGGAGATGACGAAGAGGCGGCGTTTCGACGCGACGAGGCGAATGAAATTCGCGGCGATCCCGCCGATGCCGGCCTTGGAGAGAACCGCGTCGAGCGCCTTGACCTGCTCCTGCGCGGAGAACACCGGGCTTCTCACCAGGCGCCTCAGATCGGCGCTTTCGTTGAGCAGCGTTTGAAAACTGTCGAGCGCGGCGTCTACCTCATCGGCGGCGCGCTTTTCGGTCGCGAGATCGTAAAGGGCGGAGGCATAACGTCCCGCGACGCCGGAAAGCGAATCTCCGTGTTGAGCCACTTGTCTCGCTCGTCAAAATCTACGCCGTCCCGAGGCGCCGCTCGCATTGCAAATCGCGCGATCGCGACCACAAGCGGTTAGCCTCAAGCGACGGGTGCGGCAGGAAAAGGAACGAGGGCTGCAACGCCCCAGTTCCAAGGCGAGCGTCCCCTAACACAGCCGATTTTGGGGCGCAACCCTGTCGCCGCGCAGCAAAACGCCTAATAAATGAGCGGCGGCGCATGGGCTTTCGGCGGCTCGCGGCGGCTTTCCATACGTAAGCTTGGGCGATTTGCTTTTGCGGCGCAGCATAAGCTTGCCTATTGTCGCTTCCGCAAAGGGCGTCGACGAGAGCAAGATAGGCGCAAGCGCGACGCAAAGACGCATGCATAACATCGCATAAGGAGAGGGCGCATGGCCACGGCGATCGTCGGAATTATCGGTGGGTCGGGCGTTTACGATCTGCCCGGGCTGACCAATGTGCGCCGCGAGCGCGTGACGACGCCCTGGGGCGAGCCCTCCGACGAACTGACTTTCGGCGAGATCGGCGCGACGCAGGCGGTGTTTCTGCCCCGCCACGGGCGCGGCCATCGCCTCTCGCCCTCCGGCATCAACTATCGCGCCAATATCGACGCCTTAAAGCGCGTCGGCGTCACCGATCTCGTCTCGGTCTCCGCCTGCGGCTCGTTCAGATCGGAATTGTTCCCGGGACTTTTCGTGCTCGTCGATCAATTCGTCGACCGCACCTTCTCGCGCCAATCCTCCTTCTTCGGCAATGGCTGCGTCGCGCATGTGTCGATGGCGCATCCGGTGGCGCCGAAGCTCGTCGCGCGCATCGCCGAGGCCGCCAAGGCCGAGAAGGTCCAGCATGTCGTCGGCGGAACCTATGTCTGCATGGAGGGGCCGCAGTTTTCCTCCTACGCCGAATCGCTGACCTATAAGGGCGCCGGCTATGACGTGATCGGCATGACGGCGATGCCCGAAGTCAAACTCGCGCGCGAGGCGGAAATCTCTTACGCCACCGTCGCCATGGTGACGGATTTCGACTGCTGGCATCCCGATCACGACAATGTCGACGTGGCCGCCGTGATCGAAATCGTGCGGCGGAATTCCGCGACCGTCGCGCGTCTCTTGGCGCGGCTCCTCGCGGATTTTCCTGGGGAGCACGAGCCCTGCCCCATCGGCTCCGACCGCGCGCTCGACAACGCCATCCTAACGGCGCCGGACGCGCGCGACCCGGAGTTGCTCGCGAGGCTCGACGCGGTGATGGGGCGGGTGAAGGGCAAGGGCTTTTTGTGATATAGGAAGCTCATGGCGATCACCCTCACCCCCGACCAGGAAGCTTGGCTTAAAGCGCATGTCGCGACGGGCGATTTTCCCTTGATCGAGGAGGCCGCCCGTCAGCTCATCGACGAGCGCATTGTCGAGCGCGAACTTGAAAAAGACGATTTGGCTTGGGCGAAGCCCCTCGTTGACGAAGGTGTGGCCGCGCTTGAACGCGGCGAGCATATTTCGCTCGAGGAGCACAAGGCGCGCAACGCCGCCCGTCTCGCCGCGCGCTCGACAACGCCATCCTCTCCGCGCTCGACGCGCGCGACCCGGAATTGCTGAAGAAGCTCGACGCGGTGATGGGGCGGGTGAAGGGGGGATAGGCTGACATCAGCGCCGACGAACTCGGCAGCCGCCTAAGGCTCAGCCGCGCGAAAAGCCATCGCAAAAGGATTACTAGTATCCGCATGCAACAATTTAGAACAATACTGCAAACGCGCAGACCTCATGGCTTTAGGAGGGTCTGATGCGAAAACCAAGTCGGGACGTTCAACTTGACGATATTATCGCCGGTCAATGGATTGGGGTTGATTCGGATGCGCTTGCGATTGCCTTGAAAATTCACCTCGCGCTTGAGGCCATACTCATTGAAATGATCCGCCTCTTTCAACCCGACGATAAGATTTACAAGCTGTCGTTTCCGCAAAAGACCGAGAAGCTTGTGCAACAAGGTTATATTCTGTCCGCTGACAAAAGCGCTTTCGACAGGTTCAATGACTTTCGCAATGACTTCGCCCACATTTTTGGCCATAGGGTTACGTTAGAATATGCTCTTGCGCTAGCACGTGACCTGGAGGCGCTCGGCATCGATTTCTCAGACTCAGTTGGATCTTATTCGGAAGCGGAAGCCACTGAGTACTACGGAGGGTTTTTCGGCGTCCTTGAAGAGATCGGGTGGAACATTCTCTATCACGCCGCTTATAATTTAAGGGAGCGAGGGGGGCGCGATATTTTTGAAGCGGAAACTAGGGACGTTGAACCATGAAATGGGGTAGCGCGAAATTACATGCGATCGGTATGGTGCGCTCTATTAGTGGTAGAAGTATCGTCGAAAGCCCGTCAAATTAAAAGAGGCGTACATCAATACGCTCATGCTCTCGATAGAAAGGCCGAAACTGGAAGAGTTTTTTTCTTGCGTCTTAATAGCGACGACGCCTCTTAGCTTCAATCCTCTTTTTAACTCAAAACAATATCCGCCGACACTCGAGCTGCTTGAGATGACGTTGGGGGTTTGAATGATGGATTCCCTATAGTTTGGTACCCCGCCGGATTTTTTTGGATTCTTGCACAGCGCAGACTGTTGGGAGTTATGGAGCTCACATTTTTGAAGATGAGCCGATAGTCGAAACCGATCCTATTCATCGAATACCAGAAGGTACCTCTAACCTGGAAGCGCTCCGCAATATCTTCTTGGTCAACGAGCGCGCGCTATTCGAATGGATCGTTTCAGGCGGCAGCATGCAGGAGGCCTACGACAAGCGTGATCCGCGCCACATGCAATGGCTTTGGGATATCGCCCATCATTCGGAAGCTTGCCTCGAAGGCGACGGACCGACGACCGAGAGCGAGGCTCTCGCGACTCGGCTCGAGGAAAGCAAATTTGGCTATCTAAGTCGAAAGGATCGCCTGCTTATACAGCACGCAGTTGCTTTGCGCTGCGAGGCCTTCCTGACAGTAGAGCGTCGCCTACCGAGCAACGCCGAGCACATTGAGCGCGAACTCGGTATTCGCATCCTCACGCCAGTTACGCACTGGGAGCTGTTGCGGCCATGGGCGGCGCTTTGGCGCTAGCGAGGGTGTCCCAAAAAAACTTCTGGTCTTCAAGTCCGCGCCTCCCCATTTGCGCGCCGCCCCGCCCTGCGTGTATCTCTCTCACGCCGTGGCGGTTTCGCCATGTTCCACCATTCGCGGCGAGGCTCGCCGCCGATCCGAAGGCCCTTCCATGCCGCTTGCCGACGCGATCCGCACCATTCCCGACTATCCCAAAAAGGGCATTCTCTTTCGCGACATCACGACGCTGCTGGGCGACGCCAAGGCCTTCCGCAAGGCGGTCGACGAACTCGTGCAGCCCTGGGCCGGCACGAAGATCGACAAGGTCGCCGGCATGGAGGCGCGCGGCTTCATCTTAGGCGGCGCCGTAGCGCATCAGCTCTCCGCCGGCTTCATTCCGATCCGCAAGAAGGGCAAGCTGCCGCACAAGACCGTCTCGGTCTCCTACGCCCTCGAATATGGCGAGGACCAAATGGAGATGCATGAGGATGCGGTGAACGGGCCCGAGCGCGTCATTCTCGTCGACGATCTCATCGCCACCGGCGGCACGGCGGAAGGCGCCGTGAAGCTCCTGCGCAAGCAGGGCGCCGATGTGGTGGCCGCCGTTTTCGTCATCGACCTCCCCGATCTCGGCGGGGCGAAGAAGATCGAGGCGCTCGGCGTGCCGGTGCGGACGCTTGTCGCCTTCGAAGGCCACTAAACCGCCTTGATCGGGTGCTTCCGTTAAGCTGAGGCTCAAGAAAGCCGTTTTTTCGCCAGCGAAAGGCGCTTAGGGGTCAATGACGCCGCGACATACGCATCTGGCGCTGGCGACGCTCGCCGTCGCCGCCCTCCTCAGCGGGGTTGCGGCCCTGCGTTACATGCCCGGCATGCCGGGAAAGCGCGCCGTTCCCACTCTGGCGCTGTCGCCGCCCGGCGGCGGCCCGCTCCTTCCCGGCCTGCGCGGCCGCCC